>NZ_JAKKRK010000001.1:0-220997 GCF_025654545.1 Shewanella sp. SM20
CAGAATTTCTTTCAGTTTTCTCACAGTACAGTAATAGGCCTCGCAGACATGCACTTTCCTCAGATTAAATGAGCAGAAAGTGCGGGTTTAACGAAGCGAGGAGAAAAAGTCACGCAATAACATGCATGTCGATCAGGGTTTACCATAAAGAAGCAAAAGTGATCGGTTTGCGATGTTATTGAGCGATCGACATGAATGTTATTGGATGATCGGCATGAATGTTATTAGGCGATCGCCATGCATGGTAATACGCACCACAGGACGTCGATAAAGGACGGTTTGGGGCGTCATATCGGGAGCTGCGGACCACTTAATCGCAGCTTCCCTAACATCCAAACCGTCTTTGACGCGATAGAAAAAGAGTTGATTGCTACCGCAGAGCAGAAGCGCGACCTCAAATTCATCGAAAAGACCTTTAAAGATGACTACACCAGACTCAGTTTCAAAGGCCAAGCCTGTATTGCTCAGGCGCAAATAATGGGTTACACCCCGAAGGAAACCTGTAACTTCATCCATTATTACAGTCCGAAACTGTTGCGTTATTCCGATGTCACCCCCAATGGCGACAAAGGACATTTTGCAGTTATAAGCTATGAACGATTCTTCACCGGCGGCGCTTTGTCTCTCGATTTAGATGAAAAATACTATGTTTTTACGCCAGTATTACGCAAACGAACAAAATTCCCTTTTGTCTCAAATGCCCAAAAAATTTATCCTTTCGTTAAGCCGAATGAATCAGGCGAAAATACCTCTTTATCTATTGAGCAGTTGATTGATATCGACCCTTGGATGAGCCGCTTTTACAACGGTGACAATAAATAAGCTTTTCCCTAAAGGGGACGTGACTTTAGTCCCCTTACCCCCCGTTCAGTTCGCAAATCATTGGCCTTGGATATACAGAGCAATCAATTTGGTCTGGCTCACCCATCACCGAGCTAGCAAAGTCTACTACTGCCGCTGCTCCTGCATTCCACTCATTAACTAACATGGTGGTAAAGTCACTATACAACCCCGTAACTTGGTCAGTTACTCCACCTGAAAGAGTTGAACAGTTAATCAATATAGATCCTTGGGTAAAAACATTACTACACAGTTCAATAATCATTCTCTATTGGAGGTTTGCTTAAGGGCAAATCTCAAGTTCGACAATGCTCAGTTCTATAGGTGTTTAGCAAAGGCATGATTTTTCGTGCCCCCCAACTCTAGAATATGGTCTAACAAAGCTCCTTTTTCGGTATCTCTTTGTGAAAATAAATAGAATTTTTACACCAAAATTGGTGACCAAAATAATCGCAGCGGGCACAAAATCGCTGAAAAATGACTTAAATCTGTTGAAAATGAGTTTTTAAAGGTAATGATTTAACTGTCTGTAATTAATATGATTATTTAATGAAATCCTCTGATTTCAACTAGCGTAGAATAGCATCATTTGGTCTTGTGGCGGTCTCCAAAACCGATGGTTGCGGGTTCGAGTCCTGCCACCCCTGCCAAATAAAACAACGGCTTGCATAGAAATATGCGAGCCGTTTTATTTTGTGTTGAATAAAACGAAAAAAATGATTTTGCTTGGATTGAATAACTCGCCATTTTTTAACGCTACCCATTGCCGGTACTATTTCCATTTTTTTGTCGTAACCCTCCACATAACTGCGACTTGTAGGTTATTTCCTGTCAATGCTTGTTCATCAAATAGGTTGTTGGCGAAGTCACTAATCCGCCAGTTTCTAGCCTGATAATCGATGCTAAAGCGAGTTACCACATAATCATCTGCAACTGTTATCGCCGTTATAAATTGAGCTGCCTGTGCTATCAAAGTCTTGGCTGTGTTCGAAATAAGATAGGCCAATCAAAGCCACGGTTATTTAAATCAAAACGGTATTTCTCCCATCTAAAATTTACCAACGTGTGACTGTTTGTGCCGTTACCTGTGTAAAAGTCTGCATTGAACCTTTGTCCGTCATGAGCCCGTAGTACATTGATCAAGCCTATTAGCCGTCAGAAATGAGTATTCCACGACACTTTATTTTTTGTTCATCTTTGGGATCTTAGTTCCAAAATCTAAGATTTAGTTTGAATTGAAGGTCATAACAGTACAATATAAGGTCCATATTGAATGCATCTTAAGTGTGTTCATCATCGTTCTGCTACTCGGCTAACAACTATGCTAAATATTGATGATCCTACACAAACCGAACGTACTCACGCGTTATGGCGCTTAGGCTTTAGACCTTTTTTCCTTGGGGGAGCAATATTAGCTGCGCTATATATCCCTTTGTGGCTATTAACTTGGTTTACTCCCCAATATAGCTTTTTCCCTACATCCTTTTGGAGTCAAATATTGCCGCTATGGTGGCATCCACATGAAATGTTGTTCGGTTTCGCTATGGCAATTGTGTGTGGATTTTTGCTGACAGCCGTTCAAAATTGGACGAACCAACCTACATTAAAGGGATGGCCACTCGCATTGACCTTTAGCTGTTGGTTACTGGCACGATTATTACTCTTACTCCCAATGCAAGTTCCGCTCATTTTGCCCGCCTTGTTTGATTCATTGTTCCTTGGTATGGCAAGCCTTACCCTATGGCGCTGCATTTATAAGGTGAAGCAATGGCGCAATATTGGTTTTCCGATCATGTTGTTTGCCGCACTCGTGATTAACAATGTCAGCTATTACGCTTTATTTGAACGCGATTTTATCCTTGCCAACCAGATCTGGCAGGCGATGTTATGGTGGTTAGCCTTACTTATCACCATAGTCGGTGGGCGTGTGATTCCATTCTTTACCGCGATGCGCATTAAGGCCACTAAAGCAGATCCCTTAACTTGGATTGAATACCCGCTGATCCTGACGATGAGCTTGCTCGTCATTCAATCACTCATCCACCTTATACCTCTGGAAGTCGAGCGAGGCTTACTGCTCATTGCGGGGCTCTTGCAGCTGGTCCGATTTGCACGCTGGTTACCCCATAAAACACTGAAGGAACCTATGTTGTGGTCCTTGCATCTTGCCTATTTAATGTTGCCTCTTTGCCTGTTAGCCATGACTTGGTATCTCGATAATGAATATGCCTATCGCAGTTTGCTTCACCTATTTGCTATTGGTTGTATGGCTACCCTTTGTCTTTCGATGATCTCCAGAGTGTCACTCGGGCACACAAGTCGAAATATTTATGAGGGCCCGAAAATGATCTTGGCATTTATCTGCCTACCATTAGCGGCACTGCTCAGGGCATTAATGCCCATCTGGTTTCCGGCCCACACCCAAGTCTGGTTATGGTTGGCTGGCAGTTGCTGGTTTATCGCATTTGCACTGTTTGTATGGCATTACTTGCCGATACTTTCTCGCCCCCGTATTGATGGGCGCCCAGGTTAATATTGATGTTAGGACAAAAGGATACAAAGTGAAAATTTATTTAAAAACAGTTACATTGCTAAAAATGATTTGCTTGCTCGTCATAACTACATGTACATCTGTAGCGGCTTCCGATACTAGCAATCAACAAAAATATCCTAACCAATATCAATCTTGGCAAGCCACCTCTGAACAAGTTGAACGCGAGGATATGCTCGCCAATTATCCCGCCAGCATTATACTCTGGGCAGGATCTTCCTATGCCAAAGAGTACCATAGCCCACGTGGGCACCATTTTGCCGTTGCTGATGTGACGCATACTTTACGTACAGGTGTCCCCCCTAAAGCAGGAGAGAAAGGATTATCCGCCAGTTGTTGGACCTGCAAGACACCGGATGCCCCTAGATTGATTGAACAACTGGGATTTGAAGGATACTCCGCTAAAAACTTTACCGATCTGGGCAAAGAGATCCAAAGCGTAGTGTATTGCAGTGATTGCCATGAATCTGGCACTAATAAGTTAACTTTACCTCGCCCCCATGCCCAAGAGGCTATGGCTAAAATTCACCTGCCATTCGATAAACAAGATACCGATATGCAAGGTGCGCAGGTATGTGGTCAGTGTCATGTCACTTACTATTTCCGTCCGGAAAAAAGTAATGTTGTTAATATTCCCTGGATTTTTGGCAGCACAGCCGACGATATTGAAAAATATTATGACACTCGCCGCTTCTTCGAATGGATCCATCCTCTTTCGAAAACGCCCATACTCAAAGCACGTCATCCTGAGTTTGAACACTGGAGTCGCAGTAAACATGCCGAAGTCGGTGTCACTTGCATTACCTGCCATATGCCAACACAGCAGGATGCAAAAGGTGTTGAATTTACTAGCCATAAAGTTGATAAAGCCTTACCGCATTTTGATAACAGTTGCAGTGGCTGCCATAGCAGTAAAACCAAAATTGAAACCAAGCTCGCGGCCAATAAATTAACGATTGAGATCAAAGCCCGCGAAGTTGAAGCTCTGCTCGTCAAGGCCCACTATGAAGCCAAAGCGGCATGGGATGCAGGTGCTAAATGGGAGAATATGAATGAGCCCATTATGGCGATACGACACAGTCAGTGGCGCTGGGACTTTGCCATGTCTTCACATGGTTTATATGCACATAATCCACAAGAAGGTAAGCAGCTTTTAGATAAAGCCATCGAACAAGCGAACGAAGCACGTCATCTGCTCGCTGGAATATTGAAGCAACTTAACGTGACTCAAGTTAGTTATCCAGATATCAGTACTAAGGAAAAGGCCCATCAAGCGATAGGGTTAGTTGAATCAGATTTAATCAAAGAAAAACAAAAGTTTATTGAAGAGGATGTTAATAAAAACTGGCACCCTGTCGCAAAATATGGTTACTAGTTTATTAACGGGTAGCTGATAATTTGAGGGATTTTATAGCTCAAAAGCGAGAGGAAGCTCGAGTATTTATGCTTTGATTCAGTGAGCGTTATGCCAACAAGGCTTGGTCGGTTCTACAGTAATGCTCATCTTCTTTGCACGAGCAATAACTGCAGTCGAAATGATTCATGTCATTTCGGCTGCAGTACATAACTCATTGAGATGTGGTCAATAACGACAAATTAATCACTGTAATCTGTGTCTGACATCTGTAATTCAGTTTTCTAATGTGTAGAAAGCCGATCCTACTTTGAGGCAACTGATTGATGAAATTCTATTATCTTGGTTGGCTGCCAAAGTGATTGGTTTCGGTGCGAAACTAAAACCAATGTACAACTCTGTTCGCAAATAGCCTTGGCTACACGCTTTTCTGTCTCTTCATCCAATGCCGAGGTGGCCTCATCCATTATCAGAATCGGTGCATTTTTGATAAGCGCGCGTGCTAAGGCAAGCCTTTGGCGTTCCCCTCCCGATAACCCTGCGCCTTGCAAGCCGACTTCTTGATAAATGCCCAGTTTTGATCTGTCTAATACTTCATCCAGCGCCACTTGGCGTGCCGCTTTATCTACGGCTTGATCGTCGGCATCAGGGTTACCAATACGAATGTTACTGGCAATGGTGCCTGTAAAGATGAGTGGATCCTGCGGCACATAGGCGAAAAAGCGGGCAAGTTCAGTTGCGGGAACTGACGTGAGCGGCACCTTGCCCAAAGTGATCAGGCCTAGGGTGGGATCATCAAAGCGCATCAATAGCTTAAGTAAGCTGGTTTTACCTGAACCGCTCGGGCCACAAATCAGTACGCGTTCACCTGATTCGATAGTGGCATTGATATTTTGCACCGCAGGGGGAAATGTTACGTTATTCAATTCTATTGTATGATTGTTCGGTGTCTTTTGTAGCGCTTGGCTTGGCTCTTTGAGCATTGGCGCATGAGTCGCTTGTCGATAGTGTTTAATAGCCGCTAGCTGATCATTAATGCTTATTGCCGCCACGGCGAGAGTCTTAAGTGGCGCCGCCGCGCGCATGGTCAACATCAAAACAGCGAGCTGCATTGTCGTATTGTTTATACCGGATAGCACCAGATAGAGTGCCATACCTGCAATAGGTAAAAAGCTGGCGATAGCCGACAGTAATGTTGCTATAGCAGCGGCGCGATTAGTTCGTTCCAGTGCGATTTCTTGTGTTTGCCAGTTTTGCTCCAATCGTGTTGTTGCGCCGCTATATCCTGCTGCTGTGCGCAGTAACTCAGAGTGGTCGATCAGTTCAAGGGTTGACTGATCTGCTGCCAATTCAGTGTTGTTTCTGTCCATATCTGCGCGGGCAAGGGCTCGTTGCGCCATACTCTGAATCACAAATGACACGAGCAACAAGCTAGCCAACATCAGTACCAGTGGCATGCCACCGATCAATCCTATGCCAAAGGTAATGCAGAGTGGAATAAGCGGTGCATGAATAAATACCTGAAATTGATGTGCCGGAATACTCATAAAGCCAGGAATACTCCGAGAGACAGTTTCTATGAGTAGTGTCCTGACACTCGGTGTAAACCAAGATAGTTTAGCTTGTTGCATGGTCGTGCCCAATGCACTGTAGAGCGCATTGGCCAGCCTTGCGCCAGCCCAAAAACCTGAACGCGAAGCCAGTATTGTGGTGAGTATGGTTATTGTGGCAATCGATAGTAGTTTTTGCGGTGATTGCTGCTCAATAATGGCTAAAGCCAGTTGAATGTAGCATGCCGCTTCCAATATGGCCGCCACAGCCCAACCGCAGGCAACAGGTATTAAGTGCTTTATGGCTGCGTAATCTTGGGGACGATTTATCATTGGCCTTCTCCTTCCCTGTGATGATGCTTGAGTGCGAGCTTGTCATCCGCCAGCTCGGCAAGCGTTAAGTCATGGGTGACCATCACAATGGTTTTGTGGTTTGTTTTTGCGTGATGGCGTAGTGCTGTGAACACGTTAAACGCCGTTTCGCTGTCTAGGGCCGATGTGGGTTCATCAAGCAATATCACCCTAGCGGGTGAAAGAAACACACGGGCAAGATTAACGCGTTGTATTTCACCGCCAGACAGTGTGCTTGCATGAGTATTTAAGGGTTTATCCAATTGCGCGCAGTGTAATGCTGCTAAGTAATCGTCATCCGTGGCACAAGGTGCGGTGAGCGCGAGATTGTCGGCGATGGAGGTTGCCAACACCCCCGCACTTTGCGGTAATAGCATGATCGCGCGATTAATCGAGGCTTCATCCATCTCATTGAGTGCAATACCAGCGAGTCGAATATCTCCGGCATGTAGCAGCTCCATGCCAGCTAATAAGCGCAGTAATGTGGATTTGCCAACACCACTGATCCCTGTAACTGCCGTCACTCTGCCAGATCTAAATTGATAGTTAATGGGCACAGATTGATTGCTTGTAGACAGTGAAGGCACAACATTCGTGAGGGTGAGCGCCATATTTTCTTTAAGCTCAATATTGCCGTTACCAACAGGAACTCTCGATTGCTCAAGAAAATCCGTTAGCCGCTGAGCGGCGGCGCGGCCCGTTGCGAGATAATCAAGCCCATGCCCGAGCTTTAGGGCTGGCGTGACTATGGCCAGACTGAAGAACAAGGCTGCAGCAAGGTTTTCTGGCGGCCATTCATACCCGATGGCATAGACAATGGCAAAAGTACAGACAGCCTGCAGTAGTGATGTGGCCACGGCGACTGAAGTGGATACCTTGCTTACCCGCTCAATGATCTCCTCAATAAAATGCTTAGTTGCCTTTTGGTAATCGGCCATAGCACCCGTTTGTGCGCCATAAATGCGAAATACAGGCGCACCACGGGCGTAGTCATCTACTGCTGCAGTGATATTTCCCATCACATTGACTCGTGTTTCCCCCTGTTTTACAGCAAGCTTTGGGATCACAACCAAATAGAAAAGTGCGGCGACTAGGCCTGGGATAAGGGCAAGTAATGCCACTAAGCCCGCACTTAAGATCAGCAAACCGATAGTAATGGCAGGGACAATGATAAAGGTCGCTAATTCTGAGGGTAAATGCGCGATCATATGATGCAATGACGCTATGTCATCGACCATTAATCGCTTTAACTTTTCGCCCTTATATTTTGCCAAGGTGCTTGGTGGCAACCTGACAAGATGCGCTGCAACATGACGCCTTAATCTTCCAGAAAATTGCGCCTCAGCATTGTGGTTAACCCAAGATGCGCCAGCTGATAGTAGCGCTGACACGACCCCAAATATGAGCGCCCCCGCTAACCATAGCGAGTGATGACCAGCAATAAGTTGAATCAAGCACCAGAGTGCACCTAGTGTCGTCACGCCAGCACCTGCCGCTAGCAGCATTCCGAAAGTGAGTGCGGGAATCGCCGGACGTAGGGCGAAGGCTAATGTTGAAGTGGGACTGAAAAGTCGCTGCATTTTAATGTTCACCTAAAAAATCGAAGTGGAACAGGCTGGGCTTCGGTCTGGAAAGTGTGATTAACACAAGGCCAATGAAGCGATGAAGTCTTGATATTGCAGAGTAAAAAATAGTCTGAGTGCCAGAGTCTATGGGCAAATGAACATCCACGAGCCAAATTCCTTGTTTCATAAAAATTGAACCGCCATGAGATGGCGACCATATTAAGCGGTCATTTTTATTTATCAACACGGTGTTGATAAATTTTTTGAACGGCGATAATATAATTGATAACTATTCTCATTGGCAACAAATCTTTCGTATAAGGAGTTATTAAACATGCCCCGATTTGGTAAGTTTTACCCACAATCAAAGTGGGTTATCGGTTCTCTTGCGCTGGGGCTTAGCGCTATTTCAGGCTCAACTATTGCTGACAGTGGAACTGCTCCAGATAAGCAATCCAAGCAACAAGATGCAGCGGGAAATATTGAAGTCATCACAGTTTACGGTCAGAAAATCGAGCGCACGCTGAAGGAAACGGCGAGTTCAGTGACGGTCATCACTGAAGAACAGTTGAGGAAAAATGCCGACCAATCAACGATTTCTGAAATTCTCGGCGGTACGCCAAACTTAATTTATGCCGGAAATACCGATGCGCCCATTATCCGCGGTACGGATACTAAAGGGCCTGTTGCAGCGGGTAATGCCTACTTATCTAAGCCTGTGCCGGGTGCAACTATCAGTGTGGATGGTAAATATCTGAGCCCCGCAGAACTGGATTTAGGCGCCGCAGGCGTGTGGGATGTGTCGTCTATTGAAGTCTACCGTGGTCCGCAAACGACCAGTCAAGGAGCCAACAGTATTGCTGGCGCTGTAGTTATCCATACCCATAACCCCACTTATACGCCAGAATTTGCAGCGCAAGCACTTTATGGCAGTCGGAATAAGCAGCGCTTTTCGGTCATGGCGTCCGGTGCGCTAAGTAATGACTTTGCCGCAAGAATTAGCGCAGATTACAGCGCTAGAGATACCTTTGTTGATTACGTTAACCCCGATTTTACTGCCCATGATTTAGATTTTGAGTTTAAAAACCAAAATCTACGGGCGAAGTTGCTATGGGAACCCGAAAAATACAGCAACTTTTCCGCCATGCTGACTTATTCCTCCACTGAGGCTAAACGTCCCAGAAACGAGGTGGTATCAGAACCCTATGATGACTTAGAAAATCGTTCAATTTTTCAGGATAATCAAGAAGTCAGTAATCATGTCGGGATTTTTGATCTTGAATATGTGTTCGACAATGGGATGAAGTTGCATAACCAACTGCAGTATTCAGAAGGGCAGTTTGATTATCGCTTCGCAGCACCTTATCAAGGGATCGCAAAACGAGATAATGAAAACTTTTCGAATGATATAAGGCTGAACTTTGGTGACAAAAGTTCAGAGTTTAGTGGGGTTGCCGGTGTCTTCTACTGGGATGATAAAACCAACAACAAGCTGAACAACGTATTTGGTAATGCCGACGCCGACTTGAGACATACCAGTTTTGCCCCCTACGGTGAAGTCATATGGCGCTTCTCACCTAAGTGGGCATTCACCAGCGCACTCCGTTATCAGTCTGATGAAATTAGCCACGATGGTATTGCCAGCTACATCCCAGGTGTGCGCCATCAATATGAAGAAACGTTTACGGCGTTATTACCTAAGGTTGCCCTGTCCTATGATCTGACAGATAACGTCTTAGTCGGCGCTATGATCAGTGAAGGTAACATTCCTGGGGGCACAGGCATTAACTTCCGCGGCGGCGAATATTATACATTCGATGCCGAATCGGCATGGAACTATGAACTTTTTACCCGTATCGATCTGCTTGAACAGCGCTTAATCATAAATAGCAATCTCTTTTACACCCGCTTTAAGGATTCACAACGTTCTGTTACTGATTACCTCGATGGACGTCCCTTTGGTTCTGTCATTATTAATGCCGATGAAGCGCAAAGCTATGGGATTGAATTAGATTGGAACTTTAAAGTGGTCGATAGTTTTAGCCTATATGGTGGGCTGGGTTTACTTGAAACTGAGATAAGTGAATTTAATGACTACCGTGGCGAGGAGTTTGTCGGCAACGAGTTTAGTAAAGCGCCGGGATATATGTTCAATATAGGGTTTGACTATTCAATCACAGACACTATCAAACTGAGCGGTGATGTGCGCCATACGGATGGATACTTTTCAACGGATACCAATGAGCCAGAGTTAAGAGTGGGATCTTACACTACGGTAAACCTGAATTCTTCCTATCAAATCAACCAATATTTTGAAGCCTTTGTTTATGCACGTAATTTGCTGGATGAACGTGCACCTGTGGCAAAAATGGCTGACAGAAGTACCGGAGGCGTGGATGCATATTTACTTGAACCTCGAGAAATAGGTGTAGGCGTCAGGGCGAAGTTTTAGCGGCTAGCTTCTACCCGCGGTATTGGCTATTGCCATGCAGCGGGTAGCAAGAGCGGTTAGAATGGCTTTTTTGCCTTGGAAACCTTATCGATATGACACAAGTACCGGATCAACCCACTCAAAAACGCCAGCGTGGTAGACCAAGCCGTATTTCCCGTGAGGCTATCGCCAGAGCTGCGTTGGAGATTGGGGTTGATCAAGCGACCATCCCTGCTATAGCCGCGCATTTAAAGGTCGATCATTCTTCCCTCTACCATCACGTAGCAGGTCGGAATGATGTTATCTCCATTGCTGCTGAGCTTGCAATTAATGAGCTGGACTGGCGAGCGCCAGCAGCCACCGATTGGCGGAGCGAATTGATCATATTGACCGATGCCATTTGGGCACTGTATGAGCGTCATCCTGGCCTCGCTGAGTCTATCCATCAGGCCTGTGTTACGCCGTCATCGGGTATACGTTCTTTTGCTGAGTCGGTCGAAAAGCTGCAACAAAAAGGCTTCTCCCTTGATGAAGCAGTGCTTGCCGTTGATATCTTAGTTGACATGGTGGGGGAGTGCTTTTTGGGATGGTGGTCAACCACTAAACCAGAAGCCGATGGTCGGACACGTAAAGAGCGAATTATCGCAATTTGGGAAGATGAAGCCACCAAGCTCCCTGATAAAGCTGAGCAGATAAATGCGATGGTAGACATCATGAAGGTGGGCGCCCGCAAATGGTGGGAGCGAAAACGTGACTTAGTGTTAGCGGGGATTGCCGTTACCCATGCCCAAAAGGCTGGGGGATCCGATAAGGCTCAAACATAGCGCGTCGATATGAAAACCTCATAGCGGCTACAGATTAGTACAAGATTTATTGCGTATAGGAAGTAACAGCTTGTGAAGGTGGTTTATGCACTGACGTGCTTTTTTGTGCTTTGTTTTGCCTCATTGCTGCTAGGTGCAAAGTATGCCTCTGTGACGCAGATGCTGACGTTATCGGATGATGTCTGGTTGGTGTTATCTGCGAGTCGCTTGCCGCGGCTCTTTGCCTTGATTTGCTCAGGTGTCGGGCTCGCAGTCTGTGGCGTGATATTGCAGCAGATTGTGCAAAACAAGTTTGTTGAACCTGCTACTTGTGGCGGGCTTGATGCCGCCAAACTAGGCATATTAATTTCAATCATTCATGCTCCAAGTATGGGTGTCACCGCCAGAATGTTGGGGGCTTTGGTTTTTTGCCTGCTTGCGAGCTTAGCTTTTATTCTGATTATTCGTGGTATTCGGTATAAGAGTCCAGTACTCATTCCAATTATTGGGATTATGTTTGGCAGTGTACTCAGTGCGATAGCGGAACTTTATGCTTATCAAAACAATATGATGCAAAGTATGCAGGGATGGATGCTGGGTGATTTTTCAAAAATCGTGCAGGGTAACTACGAAATCATCTATCTGATCCTTCCCGTAGTCATACTGACCTACCTTTATGCACAGCGCTTTACCATTGTAGGAATGGGCGAAGGCTTAGCTACCACACTAGGCCTGAGTTATTTCAACCTAGTTATCTTAGGGTTAGTGCTGGTTTCCCTGACCATAGCGACCACAGTTATCACAGTCGGGAGCATTCCATTTATTGGTTTGATTATTCCTAATCTTGTCGCTATGCGTTACGGCGATAATTTAAAACGTACCTTGCCTATTATCGCCTTTGCTGGCGCAACACTACTGATTATCTGTGACTTGCTTGGTCGGCTTGTTTTGTATCCCTTTGAAATTCCTATAGGTCTAACGGCAAGCTGTTTAGGTGGACTCATATTTTTAGTTATCGTTTGGAAAATCAAATGAAAGACAGTGCATGGCGTTTTTTGAGCTGGGGGCTGCCTATTATGTTGGCAGTCACATTTTTATTGATGGGCTCAGGCTTTGATTTTGACTATGTCATACCGAATCGATTGGTGCGTTTGGGCACTATTTGCCTTGGTGGTGTCTGTATTGCGTTTTCTTCGATACTGTTTCAGACCTTAGCCGGAAATCGCATTTTAACGCCATCTATCATGGGGTATGAAGGGGTTTACTTGATTTTGCAGGCACTGTTGATCCTTATCTTAGGGACGGGCAGCAGTATTCTGATCACCGCTAACAGCAATTTCTTTGTCTCAGTCGTGGTGATGTTGCTTTACTCTATGGCGATTCACCGCTGGCTATTTAGTGGAGATCGACATGATGTGTTCTTCCTACTGCTTGTTGGCTTAGTGCTTACGGTGGTGTTAGGCAGTTTTACTCAGTTAATCCAATATTCTATCAGTCCCGGTGAATTTTCTATTTTCCAGAGCTATAGCTTAGCGTCGTTCAACCGCGCTCAACCAGAGCAATTGTTTATCTCTCTAGTACTTGTCAGTGCCGTGTGTATTGCCGCTTGGAGAGTGCGTGCTGTACTTGATGTATTACTGATGGGGCGGGAGCAAGCTATCTCTCTTGGTATTGATTATCAAAAAGTGGTGCGCCTGCTATTGGGTCTTATCGCGGTATTGGTCGCAATATCAACCAGTTTAGTGGGGCCGACTGCTTTTATGGGGATATTTGTCGCGAACATGGCCTATGCACTGGCAAGGCATCCGTCGCACTCATTTACTTTGATAACAGGATGCGCCGTTGCTATCTCGGTTTTTCTGATCGCGCAAATGCTCGTTGAGCATCTGTTTAATTATCAAACCAGTGTTGGGCTGTTAATTAATCTATTTTGTGGCGCCTATTTCTTTGTCTTAATTCTTAAACCTCGGAGCGCAGTGTGATAACCGTCAATAACTTATATCAGTCTTATGGCGCGAAACCTGTGCTAAAAAATGTCACTGCACAATTTCCCGAACATCAAATGACTTCTCTCATCGGCCCCAACGGTGCCGGCAAAAGTACCTTACTGATGTCGATTGGTCGGTTACTGAATATCCAGCAGGGCGAGGTATTACTCAAAGGTACTGCTATCCACAATATTCCCTTGAAGGATTATGCCAAGCAAGTGGCAACCATGCGTCAGTTTAACAGCCTCAATTTACGCCTGACGGTCAGGGAGTTAGTGGCATTTGGTCGTTTTCCCTATAGCCAAGGGGCACTCACAAAGGAAGATCATCGCGCCATTGATGAAGCGCTGTCGTTTTTAGCTTTACAGTCATTAGCCAATGTATTTATTGATGAACTTAGCGGCGGACAACGCCAAATGGCTTTTCTGGCAATGGCGATTGCGCAGCAAACGGATTATTTATTGTTAGATGAACCGCTCAACAATCTGGATATGAAACATGCCGTTAGCATCATGCGGGCACTTCGCCATCTGTGTGACGATTACAAACGAACGGTAGTGTTAGTGGTTCACGATATCAATTTTTCGGCTAACTACTCCGACTATATTGTCGGTATGAAGCAAGGCGTTGTGCACTGCGCTGGACCCGTTGAAGAGGTCGTCACAGCACAAAGGTTAAAAGCACTGTACGAACTGGATCTTGAAGTGCTGAAAACGAGCCAAGGAACAGTTTGTAACTATTTCAACTTCAACTTACAAGGAGAATACAAGTGACGTCGAAATGTAAAAGCGGTACTAAAGTGATGGCGATTCTGTTATTTAGCTCGGCTTTTTTGCTGGCCTGCGACAATAAAACCGAATCAGTACAACTTGCATCATTGGATACGAGTGCTTCAACGGCTGAGTTGGATTTTGCCCCGATAGAGGTAGAGCATAAGCTGGGCACTACTGTTATTACAAAACGGCCAGTACGCGTTGCCGCCTTAGATATGAATGAAGTCGACTATCTCGAACAGTTGGGTGTTCCGATTGTCGGCATGCCAAAGGATTTTGTTCCTTACTACCTGAAAGACTACAGCAACAATAGTGATATCGTTGATTTAGGTGCTATCGTTCAACCCAATATGGAACGTATTTATGCACTTAAACCCGATTTAGTGCTGATGTCATCCGTTCAAGCTAGTCATTATCAAGCGCTTTTCAATTTGGCACCAACCATTCATTTGGATATTGATTACCAAGACAGCAACAGCGATTACTTTGATATAGTCACAAAACACTTATTGATGCTGGGTAAATTATTCGATAAGCAAACATTGGCAAAACATAAAGTGGATGAACTGGAAACTAAGATCCAAGCCGCCAGAATGGTCATTAAGGACAGGCCAGAAAAAGCCTTGGTGGTGCTACATAATAATGGCGCTTTTCGATTTTTAGGTATTCGTTCTCGCTATGGTTTCATTTACAGTGCACTAGGGGTTAAACCCGCTAGCTTATCAGAGCAGATGGGATTGCACGGTCAACCTGTATCAAGCGAGTTTATTCTTGAAAACAATCCCGACATTATTTATGTCGTCGACAGAACCGCAGTGATGGAGCGAAGCCCTGTATTGGATAAACAGTCTATAGATAACCCTATATTGCGCGAGACTAATGCTTGGAAGACGGGGAATGTCATCTTTGTAGATCCAGAGGCTTGGTATATAACAGGGGCCGGAATAACATCCCTTAATATCATGATTGATGATGTGTTAAAGGGTTATGTAAAGTAGCAGGTTGCAAATCGTCTATGGACGGCATAGCTAATGACTCATGAGATAAGTTACCTCTTGTAACATTTAAGCCCTACGGCTTAGGTAAATCGGTTTGCAACTTTAGTAGTGCTTAACATACAATCGCCTGCCAAATTATCTGAGGAAGTAGGGTTTGAATAGTGTGATACAAACAAGACGCACCCTAGCAATATGGCTTGCTGCCATATTGGTGCTATTGTCTGTTGCCATTGCTGTTCACAGTGTTTCCCATGCTAGTGAAGACTCCAAGGCCAATTGTTCGCTGTGCTTACATCAGCACCAGTTGCAACATGCGCTAACCAGTACACCCTTTCATTTCCAACTCGCTCAACAGGGTTATATTTCGGTTGAGTTTCAGGCCGTTTCCTTTAAGCGACCTTTTAGTCGTTTCTTCAATAGTCGTGCTCCGCCCATAACAGCATAAGTTACTGTTTATTTAATTTATCTTAATTAACTTTGAGCGCCTTGGCTTAGCTAAGGCGCCGATGCTGTTTATTTTCGGAGTGAAAATGACTTCTTTTTATGTCCCTAAGCGCACTGCGCTGTTGCTGGGCGCCTTGTTTGTGCTCAATCCTATTTCAATGCTGTTGGCCGCAGAAAGCAGTCAATCGAGTTCACAAGCTATTGATACTGTAAGTGACGCAGTGCTTGACACTGACATTGAACGTTTAAGTATCCACTATCGCCAAGCCTATCGTGGCAATGTGTCCTCAACTGAACTTCCCCAAGCGATCAGTGTGTTAGACGAGCAATTGATAAAAGATGCGGGGCTGACGCGGTTTCAAGATGTACTGGACTATTCCGCGAGTGTGGCGCGGCAAAATAATGGCGGCGGCTTATGGGATAGTTTTTCCCTACGCGGCTTTCCGGGCAACGAAAACATGCCATCGGGGTATTTAATTAATGGATTTAATGGTGGCCGAGGTTTTAGTGGTCATAGAGATTTATCAAACGTTGCCTATGTCGAGATTTTAAAAGGCCCAGGTTCGGCACTTTATGGCCGCTCGGAGCCCGGTGGCACAGTTAATATCGTCACTAAGAAACCCCAATATGAAACCAGTGGTTACTTAAAGGCGTCGGCAGGAAGTTTCGATCAATATCGATTAGAAGGAGATGTAACCTCAGGTTTAACCGACAACTTGGCATTTCGGATTAATGGCGCGTGGCAGGAATACGATAGTTTTCGTGATTATGTGTTCAGCGATAAAAAAATCGTCACGCCGTCAGTGCGTTGGCAGATTTCCGATAAAGCCT
The DNA here is from genome assembly GCF_025654545.1 of Shewanella sp. SM20. Taxonomy (NCBI): domain Bacteria; kingdom Pseudomonadati; phylum Pseudomonadota; class Gammaproteobacteria; order Alteromonadales; family Shewanellaceae; genus Shewanella; species Shewanella sp. SM20. Next base: position 16,480 of record NZ_JAKKRK010000001.1, read on the forward strand.
CGTTACTTTATGAAATGGAATACCTCAAGCAAGAACAGTTATTCGATCGCGGCATTATTGTGCTCAACAACGATATAAATACTGTGCCACGCTCGCGTTATTTAGGTGAGCCTAATGATGGCGCAACTGTGGTCAATGCCACTGGACACCAGCTGACCTATGACTATGAATTAAATGATGATTGGTCATTAACCGCGGGCTATAACTATCGCGATTCTAGCTTGAAGGGCTATTCGTCCGATGCCGAGTTGGCAAAGGGTCGGCAATCGCTATTTAATGATGGTCGCACGCTTACCCGGCAGCACAGATACCGAGATTATGCCTCCGAGGATAATTCACTGCGTCTAGAGTTAAGTGGTCATGTGGATACGGGTTTTATCCGTCATAATTTGCTGCTTGGTGCCGATGCCTATCACTACAATTTGAAGACGGGACTGTATCGTTATCGGGGCAAAAAAGGTGAATACGCCATCGATATCTATACCCCTCAATACGGTGGGCCTCAGCCAGAGGTGAGTTTGTTGTATGAGAATAACGAGACTCAAAAAGCGTGGGGGACCTATCTGCAAGATCAAATGGATTTAACAGAAAAGTGGAAGTTGCACCTTGGGCTAAGGTTCGATAGTTATCAGCAAGATATCAGTGAAGTCGCGAAAGATACTCTGTCAGAACAAACCGATAGTCGAGTCAGCCCCAAGGTGGGTCTGGTGTATTTATGGTCCGATGCCTTAAGTTTCTATAGCTCTTATTCTGAAGGCTTTTTACCGCTTTCTGGAACTGACTTTGCGGGTCAGCCCTTCGAAGCGGAAGAGAGTCAGTCGGTTGAACTGGGGATGAAGTTTAATGGTACTTGGTTAAACGATCTTCCTATAAACGGTAGTTTAGCCGTGTTCGATGCCCAAAAGAGCAATATCTTGACCTCAGATCCTATCAATGTTGGTTTTTCTGCCACCTTAGGTAAAGCTAAAAGTAGCGGGGTTGAACTCGATTTAGCCGCTGAACTGACAGAGGATTTACAAGCAAAATTATCCTATGCCTATCTTAATACCCGTACCGCCAATGACAGCTTGAATCCTGATTGGGGCGTGCTCATTCCTGCAGGCAGTCCACTGGTGAATGTGCCAAAGCATACCGCGAGTGTGATTCTGAAACAGGATTTGAATAGGCTTTCTATTGATGGTCATCTAGGGCTTAGCTGGCGTTATGTGGATTCGCGCCTCGGCGATTCTGCCGATCCTAGCTTTCAATTGCCTTCTTATCAGTTAGTTGGGTTGTTTATGAACACCCACTTAAGCGATAACTTAAGCCTTGGAGTGAATCTGGATAACTTACTGGATGAGCATTACATCGCGAGTAGCTATTCCGCTCTTTGGGCCGTGCCGGGTGAGCCACGTAGCATTAAAGTGAGTGTCAGCTATGAATTCTAATATCAGTGCTAATCCAGCGTTATCTTCAGGTTTTGCCGAGCAAGAATTGGGTCGTTCTATTGGCCGCACCCGGATTAATAGTATCGATATGATGCGCGGCGCCGTGATGCTTATCATGTTACTCGACCATGTGCGGGAGCGGTTTTTCTTTCACATGCAGGTGAGCGATCCTATGGATTTGAGTTCGACCTCTTGGGGGCTTTTTGTTAGTCGCTTTGCCGCCCATTTTTGTGCGCCGGTCTTTGTGTTCTTAACCGGGGTTTCTGCATGGCTTTATGCCAATCGTAGCCATGGCGAGCCACGTTCAGCACGTATGTTTTTGATTAAACGCGGGCTGTTTTTAATCGCACTGGAAATTTTAGTGATTAACTTCTCTAACCTCTCTTGGATGGTCAGCTATTACACCCTTTGGTTACAGGTGATTTGGGTGATTGGTCTGAGTATGTTAGCGCTCGCTGCGCTGATAAACCTGCCTAGACCTTGGATGGCCCTTTTAGGATTTGCGATTGTTTTTGGCCATAATCTGTTGACGCCAATTGGTTTTCAGCCCAATGAGGGGGCTTACGGTCTGTGGACTATATTGCACGACCGCGGTTATCTCGTCAGCGAAGGTGCGCTTAGGGTTAAGGTGAGTTATCCCGTGCTGCCTTGGATTGGGGTGATTTTACTGGGTTATGTTGCAGGGCCACTTTTTAGTAATAAACCGAACGGAAGCCATCTTGATGCATCGGCTCGCCAGCAAAAGCTGCTGTTTTTAGGGATCAGCTGTTGGGTACTTTTTGCGGTGCTACGTGGGTTTAACCTTTATGGCGAAACCTTGCCTTGGCAGTCGGGAGCACATTTAGGTGAAACCTTGATGTCGGTATTCAATTTAACGAAATACCCGCCATCATTAAGCTTTTTACTGGTGACCTTAGGCGGCATGTTCTTTTGCTTAGTGGCCTTTGAGCGGTATTTTGCATCAAGTGGGAAAGTGGGAGGGGGATTAGCGCGAGTGGGCCATGGGTTGTCTGTGTTTGGATCAGTCCCTATGTTCTTCTATATCTTACATTTGTATGTGCTGTTACTGCTTTATACTTTAGCGAAATTCATCTTTGGCGCAAACCATGGTGAGTACTTTGGCGTGAGCAATATAGGATGGGTTTGGTTTATCGCGGGCGTGTTAGCCATCGCATTATATTATCCCGTTAAGCGATTTAGCGAGTATAAAAAGCACAGCACTCAGGCTTGGATTAAGTACCTCTAATCTGTTTTGCGTGATCAAGCTTTAAAGGCAAAAGTCGCCAAGTGTTTACTTGGCGACTTTTTGCTTTGGTCAGAGCAATAATCTATTTAGCGATTATTCTGCGAGTAAGCTGCGTAACATCCAAGCGTTTTTCTCATGCAGTTGGATGCGTTGGGTGAGCAAGTCCGCAGTCGCCTCATCATTCGCTTGATTCACCAGCGGATACAAGGCTCTGGCATTGCGGATCACTAGCTCCTGATCGCTTAATAGTTCGCGGATCATGGTTTCGGCTTGAGTGACACCTTGATCTTCTTTTATCTCGGTCAGCGCGGCATAGGCTGAATATGAGCCGAGTGCTCTGGCGCCTAATGCACGTACACGCTCTGCGATAAGGTCGACCGCAAGGGCAAGTTCGGTATACTGCTGTTCAAATAGCAAGTGTAAGCTAGTGAACATTGGGCCAGTAACGTTCCAGTGAAAGCTATGGGTCTTAAGGTAAAGACTGTAGCTGTCAGCCAATAGTTGGTTTAGCCCTGCGGCGATTTCTTCTCTGTGAGCTTGATTGATACCTATGTTAATCATGGCGTTTTCCTTCTATTGTCTTACTGAGTGTGTTTAGTCTAATCTTCTGATATTAAATGTAAAATGAGTAAATTAGATTTTGTAAATCTATAAATTCGATTGAACTTCCGAGTGTTAAATCTCGTAAGCGATAAAGCCAGATATCATCTCCTTTCGCCGTGCTGCAGTAACAATGCCATGGCAGAACTGCTATCCTAGCGGCATATTGTGAGTCGATACTTTAATTGAATAAAACTGACCCTAATGAATAAATCAGCCTATTTAACCGCCATGAATGTGACAACTTGGCGAGTGCGCGACACTAAGGTGAAACCTTATTTAGTGATTTGGGATGAAAACGGTGAGTTACCAGAAGCAGAGCCGCTTATTGACGCAGTGCTAACGCTTATCGACATAAAGCGTGACGAATGTGATTTTGACTGTGAGCCCCATACGGGTAAACAGATCGTTTGGGATCTGCGACGTCAAAAAGTTAGGCCACGTACCGCATGGTTAGTGTCTGAGCCGTTGGCCGATTTATTGGTGGGTTGGCAGGCTAAAAGCGCGCTCTGGCAGCAGATTTACCAATGGCGAGATCAAGTTAGCGGCCAAGCGCCAAGCAAGTCTTAAGCTCTACTCGTAAATACATTAATAACCAATACATTGGAATACCAGCGTTGAACATCCCACCAGTAGATAGTCTATTCACAACACAATTTGTAGCACAATTGACCGCAGGTTTGCCTGTTGAGCTTGTGGCTCTCACGCTTGAAGATGTTCCCCAAATGGCGCAGCTTGAATCCTTGGCCCATAGCCATCCCATGAGTGAGGGGAATCTTGCCGATTGTTTTGGTCACTTGTACCGTGTCCTAGGTTTAAAGTTGAGTGCTCACTTAGAGGTAGATGCAAATACTGAGGCAAATATTGACGTCGCTTCGGATTCAGATACTTATCACGTCGAAGGACTCTTAGGGTTTGCGATAGTGCAGCAAATTATCGATGAAGTGACTTTATTGGATATTTGCCTATTACCGAGTCAGCAGGGCAAAGGTTATGGTAAGTTATTACTCAAGGCTGTGATGGCATCGGCCAAGGTATCGGGCGCTGTGGTGCTTATGTTAGAAGTGCGAGAGTCTAATCTTGCCGCCCGTGCTTTATATCAACAGGCTGGCTTTATTGAGTCGGGACGACGTAAAGGTTACTACCCGATAGACGGCGGTAAAGAAGATGCTATCTTGATGGATTTAGCGATAACCCAAGAATAAGCTGAGCATTAGCATTCATGTCGTAAAACGACAGCTATACGAACCACTCTTCATAAACAACAGTCATAAAAAACAGCCAATAAAAAACAGCGCCTAAGGCGCTGTTTTTCTATTTTAATAACCCTGAACTCTACATCACCTAAGCTCTGCATCTAAGCAAGAGGTTATTTCACTTCTTTACCTTGGGCTTGCAGGTCCGCATGGTAGCTTGAGCGCACTAATGGGCCACAGGCTGCATGGGTAAAACCTAACTCATCGGCTAAGGTTTTAAGCTCATCAAACTCGGCTGGTGGCACATAACGTTCAACCGGCAAATGGAACTTAGACGGCTGTAGGTATTGGCCTAAGGTCAGCATTTCAACTTTATGTTCACGCAGATCACGCAGTACTTGAGCGATCTCTTCGTTGGTTTCACCCAGTCCCATCATCAGGCCTGATTTAGTGGGCACATTTGGATGACGTTCTTTAAAGCGTTTTAGCAGATCGAGCGACCATTGGTAATTCGCACCTGGGCGCGCTTTACGATAATGCATGGGCGCCGTTTCTAAGTTGTGGTTAAACACATCAGGCGGCTCAGTCGATAAAATATCTAAGGCAGCATCGATACGACCACGGAAATCAGGCACTAAGGTTTCGATCTTGATGTCCGGATTAAGTTTGCGGATCTCACGGATACAATCAGCAAAATGCTGGGCGCCACCATCACGTAAATCGTCACGATCTACAGAGGTAATCACCACATATTTTAGCTTCATATCGCGGATAGTTTGCGCCAATTTAACTGGCTCTTCAGCATCAGGCTTAAGCGGACGACCATGGGCCACGTCGCAGAATGGGCAACGACGAGTACAAATCGCACCCAAAATCATAAAGGTTGCTGTACCGTGGTTGAAGCATTCCGCGAGGTTAGGGCAAGAGGCTTCTTCACAGACAGAGTGCAGGCCATTTTTACGCAGCGCTTGCTTGATGTCTAAAATGCGTTGATTCGATGCCGGCAGTTTAACCCGTAACCAATCGGGTTTACGCAACATAGTGTCGCGCTCTGATGGGACGATTTTGACCGGAATACGAGACACTTTATCGGCATCTCTTAGTTTTACTCCGGGTTGTAAACGTTCAGGCCTATTCATGACGCTGCTAATCCTTGATGATGAACTAGGTGTTGATAGCCCAGTAATTGGCTAAAAGTAATAGTAAGTTGCTCGCCCGCTTCAATCACGGTTTGTGGTCCGCCAAGTGCTTTGCATTGCACCATTTCAAGACCGGCATAACCACAAGGGTTGATGCGGCGAAATGGTGCTAAATCCATATCGACATTAAGGGCTAATCCATGGAATGAACAGCCTTTACGAATGCGTAATCCGAGGGAGGCAATTTTACGTTCATCCACATATACGCCCGGCGCATCGGCCTTGGCATAAGCGTTAATGTCGTACTTGGCGAGCATATCGACAATGCTTTGCTCTATATGAGTAACGAGTTGACGCACGCCGACTTTACTACGTTTTATGTCGAGAAGAGGATATACCACTAGTTGTCCAGGGCCGTGGTAAGTGACTTGGCCACCACGGTCCACTTGGATCACAGGAATATCGCCAGCATTCAAAATATGCTCGCTTTTACCAGCTTGGCCTTGGGTAAACACGGGGGGGTGTTCTACTATCCACAGCTCATCTGGGCTCTCACTATTACGCGTGTCAGTGTAGTGCTGCATGGCATGCCACACTGATTCGTAATCTTGTTTTCCAAGATGCCGAATGTGCAAAGTCGTGTCTTGCAAGGGCAACCTCTCCCCTTAGAATTGAGTGGCGCTATTATACGCCTCTTGACCATAAATGTAAGACAGATCACATTTCATGGCCTTGAGGAATATTTATAGTACGCGGCGTACGCCTTCGATGGCGGCAAGTTCAGTGTACAAAATTTCGATATGGTCTTTGCTGGTCACTGTCACGCGGATAGTAATGGAGTGATAGCTACCTTTGCTCGACGTTTTTGTCGAAGGTGAATAATCACCCGGTGCATGTTTTTGTACCACAGCCACGACTTTGTCAGTTAGCGTTTCGTGGGCTTCACCGACGACCTTAAAAGGAAATGCGCAAGGGAAATCCATCAGTTCATCAAATTTAGTGTCTAACATACTCAGTACTCTTAGCGGCTATATTGGGATATATATGGTGGCGATTATACCCGATTCAAGGGCGATGCACTCCCCAAAAAAATAAAGCCACCCTAAGGTGGCTTTATTTATGGGACTTAGCTTAGCTAAACCATCCAGAAAACATCTGCTTAAAGTAATCGACTAATTTACTAAACCAGCTACCTTCGTTGACTTCTTGCAACGTCACCAGTGGGAACTGGGCAATGTCTTTACCATCTAGTTGGAAGAATAGACGGCCTACAGTTTCACCTTTTTTCAACGGTGCATCTAATGGCTTAGTCAATTCGAAGTTTGCTTTCAAGTCTTTACCGCGGCCACGGCTGATCGTAATAGGTGTATCAGTTGCGACGCCTAAATCAACAGTGCTCTTGTCACCGTACCATATTTGTTGGGTTGTGAAGCTATCACCCGCTTTGTAAGGCGTGACAGTTTCAAAGAAACGGAAGCCATAGGTCAGTAACTTTTTACTTTCAGCTTTACGGGCTGATTCACTTTGAGTACCCAGAACCACAGAAATCAAACGCATGCCGTCTTTGGTTGCAGATGCGACTAAGTTGTAACCTGCACCAGAGGTGTGGCCTGTCTTGATACCGTCCACGCTCATGCTGTTATCCCACAACAAACCATTACGGTTATATTGTTTGATACCGTTGAAGGTATAAAATTTTTCGCTATAGATGCGGTATTCTTCTGGAACGTCGCGGATTAAGGCTGCACCTAACAATGCCATATCATAGGCAGTTGTTTTGTGGTTTTCTGAGTCTAATCCATGGGAGTTTTCGAAGTAGCTATCACGCATACCCAGCTGTTTTGTCCATGAGTTCATCATGTCAACGAAGGCGCCTTCGGTGCCAGCGATATGCTCTGCCATAGCTACACACGCATCGTTACCCGATTGGATGATGATACCGCGGTTTAAATCCCCGACTTTAACGGTAGTTCCAACTTCAATGAACATCTTCGATGAGTCAGAGAAGTTTTTAGACCAGGCATTTTTACTGATAGTCACATCATCATCGACCGAGACATTGCCCGCTTTGATTTCTTGACCTATGACATAGCTGGTCATCATTTTAGTTAGGCTGGCTGGGTTAAGGCTTTCATAAGCGTTACTCTCAGCGATAATCTGGCCCGAATTATAATCCATCAAGACGAAAGCCTTGGCGGCCACTGCTGGTGCATCAGGTGTAATAATAGGCTGCGCAGCATAAACGGGGAGAGACACACTGGAAATTAGCAGCAATGTTTTAATGGGACTTTTTACAAAATTCATCATTAACTTGGCACGTCTTTTGGTTGTATTAAATGGAAAGGATTCGAGAAGATCTCCAACAGTGTACCACTTTCTGACTGTGGGTTTTAGTGAAGGTTCCTTCATCTCTATTTTTAAATCAATTCTGGTCCGAGCAAACAGTCATTACTCATGGACTATATAGCCCTCAGGAAACCCATTTTGCTGGACGTTATTGAGCAGTTTTTCTGCTAACTCAGGTTGGCCTATGGGGCCGAGCTGTAGTCTAAACATATTGTTTGCGGCTTGTACACGGGTCTTTACCTGATATTTTCGCTCCAGATTTTTCGCCATGGTATTGAGTTTGGCTTTATCTTTCGATGCGACTAACTGAATGTAATGATTACCTGTATCTTGCGCGCTGGCAATAGCCGAATTAGTGGCCGCGACACTGCCGACATACACCACATCGAGTTTGATCCGCGCGGTTCCTTTGCCGAGCATGCCGAGTTTATAGGCGGCGGCGTAGGAGACGTCGAGAATACGGTCTGAGTGGAATGGCCCGCGATCGTTGATGCGAATGATCACTTGCTTATTGTTATCTAAGTTAGTGATCCGAGCATAACTTGGCAGTGGCAGCGTTTTATGGGCACCTGACATGGAATACATGTCATAGGGTTCGCCATTGGATGTCTCATAGCCATGAAATTTTTCACCGTACCATGAGGCACGGCCCGTTTCACTAAAACCTTGGCCTGTGTTCATCACAGTGTAAGACTCGCCGTAAACCGTATAGGGCTTGTTACCGCGGCGACTATAGGGTTCGTATTTAGGCGTGGCATTTGGCACATGGTCCACATTGGGTGGATTGAGTGGCAACTTGTCATTCTTTAGCGAATAGCGCCCCTTGTTGGGGTCCATATTTTTTTTGTTTGTGCTGGAGCTAGCTTGGTTTGGACTCGAAGAACACGCAACAAGTGTGAAGCACGCAACCAAAGCGACAAGCTGTAAAAGATTATTTTTTAGCGGCATGCTGTTCCTTTAATTGTTGGCTAAATTGATAAACGGCCATTGAATACAAAGGACTGCGATTATAGCGAGTGATTACATAAAAATTGCTTAAGCCAAGCCAATAATCATCGTGATCGGCTTGTTCCAGTTTAATGAGTAAGGCTTTTTGCGAGACATCCAAGTCCCTCGCATCAGCCAAGGACAAGGTTGGCGTTAGAATATTGGCGACTTTATAATTGAGCTTTTCGCCTGCCCATACTTTCGCTTTTGGCGCTGTTTGGCTGCTATTGACTAGCGGCAAAGCAACGGGTGCATTGGCTTGCCAACCGTGTTCATGGAAATAATTGGCGACACTGCCAATCGCATCCTCTGGGCTTTGCAATAAATCGCGGTTACCACTGTTATCGAAATCGACGGCGTAATGGCGGTAACTTGAGGGAATAAACTGTCCATAACCCATGGCACCCGCATAGGAGCCTTTGAGGGTATTGATATCTAAGTGTTCTTCTTTGACTAATTTCATCAACTCACCAAATTCCTTGCGGAAAAAGGTGGCGCGAGGCGGATAGTGAAAACCTAAGGTATAGAGGGAATCAATCACAGGGTAATTACCAGTGAACTGCCCGTAGAAGGTTTCAATCCCAATAATGGCGACGATAATCTGTGGGTCGACTTGGTACTTAGCCGCCGCTTTAGCAATGGTTTTCTCGTGTTTTTTCCAAAAAGCGAGCCCAGCATCAAGACGTTTTTCTGTTAAAAAAATCGGGTAATACACATGCCAAGGTTTTGCTTCCCATGGACGGGTCATCGCATCGATAACCCCTTGGTTGTATTTTGCTTTGTCTAGAAAAGCGAGCACTTCTGTCCGAGTAACACCTTGTTTTACTTGAGCTTGGATAAACTCTTCTTTGAGCTCAGCGGGAGTTGCGGGTACTAGTACTTTATCCACTGCGGGAGCCACTGGGGTGCTTGAAGCGGGTGCCTGCGCGGGTGTCGGTTCATTTGCCGTAGTGCATGCGACTAAGCATGAACTTAAACACAGTAAACCGAGTGGAGCCAAATAAGCTCGGAGAGTAGGCATAAAAAAGTCCCTAAAATTATCTATCTACGAAACGTCTATGGGTATGAATGCTCATAAGAATGCCAAACCCTGTCATCAATGTCAGCATGGAGGTTCCACCATAACTGACAAGGGGCAGTGGTACACCTACCACGGGCAGGATACCTGAAACCATGCCAATATTCACAAAAACATAAACGAAAAACGTCAGCGTGATACTGCCAGCCAGTAGACGAGCGAAACTGGTTTGTGCGCGGGAGGCGATGACTAACCCACGGCCTATGATGTAAAGGTACATAATTAACAGTAAGATACTGCCAATTAAACCAAATTCTTCACCGATCACCGCAAAGATAAAATCGGTATGGCGCTCGGGAATAAACTCAAGCTGTGATTGAGTGCCTTCGAGCCAACCTTTGCCCCAAAGCCCACCTGAGCCGATGGCGATTTTCGACTGGATAATGTGATAACCCGCGCCGAGGGGATCTTGCTCTGGATCGAGCAAGGTTAATACCCGCGTTCTTTGGTAATCGTGCATCAAGAAATACCAAAGGATAGGCAGGAAGGCGAGTACTGCTGCGATAAAGCTGCCAACAATAATCCAGCTCATGCCCGATAAAAACAGCACGAAAATCCCCGATGCAGCCACCAAAATTGAGGTGCCTAAGTCGGGTTGTTTAGCGATCAATAGGGTTGGTACGAGTAAAATCACTCCTGCGCCAGCGAGGTAACGTTTCTTGGGGGGAAGAGGGAACTTACTGATATACCAAGCCATAGTGATGGGGAAGGCGAGTTTAATAAGCTCTGAGGGTTGGAACTCCATAAAGCCTAAGTTCAACCAGCGCTGCGCGCCTTTATTGATTTCACCGAAAAAGTGTACCCCAAGCAGCAAGACAACCCCCGCAAGATAAATGGGTAATGCCCAACGTTTAAGCGCTTCAGGATTGATTTGTGCCATGGTAAACATGATGCCTAGCGACAACACCATACGGAATAGTTGTCGTTCCATCATCTCTAAATCTGCACCGCTGGCAGAATAGATGACAAACAGGCCAAAGCCCATCACAGCTAATAGTCCGAGCAATAATGGCAAGTCTATGTGCAAGCGTTGCCAGATGTTTTGATATTGGCTATGGGTACTCATGGTATGGGTTTCCAAGTATCTCTAAGCATATATTCATCGAGCATAGCTCGAGCGACTGGGCCAGCATTTGCGCCGCCCCAACCTGCGTTTTCCATCACGACGGCGAGGACGATTTTAGGATCCTCGAAGGGCGCATAGGCCACAACTAAAGCATTATCGCGGAAATGTTCGGCAATTTTACTGGCATCGTATTTCGTATTTTCCGCCACGCCGATGACCTGTGCAGTACCGGTTTTCATTGCGGCAGTGTAGGTGGCATCGGTAAAGCGTGACTTATTTGCGGTTTGGCGCATAGCTTCGTTGATGATGTTCCAGTTACGGGGATTTTTAAGTTCAATTGGTGGTAACTCATTAATCGGTGAGTCAATTTTGGCGGTATTGTCTTTAATGGATCTCAGCAGATGTGGCGGGAGACGGCGGCCTTTGTTGGCCATAATCCCAACGGCATTAGCGAGTTGTAATGGCGTTGCCGTCCAATAACCTTGTCCAATACCGACGGAAATGGTGTCGCCTATATACCAAGCTTGATTGTACTTTAAGCGTTTCCATTCCTTGGATGGCATGTTGCCAGCCGATTCTTCAAAGATATCAATCCCTGTATTTTGACCAAAGCCAAATTGCTCCATAAAGCGGGCGATATGATCGACACCGACCTTATAGGCTAACTCATAGAAAAAGGTATCGCAGGATTCTACAATCGCGCTATAAACGTTGACCCAGCCATGCCCCCAGCGTTTCCAGTCGCGGTATTTACGTTCAACACCGGGAATTTGCCAAAAACCGGGATCCCACACTCGGGTACTCTCGCTAATGGCTTTCTCATCAAGGCCTAACAGTGCGAGGTGAGGCTTGATGGTAGACGCAGGTGCATATTGACCTTGAGTCGCGCGGTTGATCAAGGGGCGGGATTTATCATTGAGTAACGCACTGTAATCTTTACTATTAATGCCTTGTACAAACTGGTTTGGATCATAGCTTGGGCTCGATACCATAGCTAATACTCCACCGTCACGGGGATCGATGGCAACAATAGAACCACGCAGACCTGTGAGTAGTTCCACCGCTTTTTGTTGCAGCTTGAGATCTAAGGTGAGGTAAATATCTTGCCCCGGCTCTGGCGGCACAATTTTTAAGGTGCGAATGGCGCGGCCGCGGTTGTTCACTTCTTCTTCTAAGTGTCCGGGTTTACCATGCAGCAAAGATTCATAAAATTTTTCAATGCCTTGCTTACCAATGTCTTTGGTTGCCGCATAGTTTTTCCACAGATCGCTGCGTTCAAGTTGGGCGCGATCTCGGGTGTTAATTTTACCTACATAGCCCAGCACATGGGTGATTTGCGCGCCGTAGGGATAGTTACGTTTAAGACCCGCTTCGACCGAAATCCCCGGAAATCTGTGTTGGTTAACACTGAAAATGGCCACTTGCTCTTCGGTGAGCTGGTTTTTGAGTGTTAGCGGTTTGAAACGGCGATGAAATTTCAGGGCGTCAGTAAAGGTTTCGCGCTCGTCATCGCTGATCTCAATTAACTTGCCGAGTTCATCTAAGGTCTCTGACATGTTACTGATTTTTTCGGGCACGAGATCGAGGGAATAAAAGGGTAAATTTTCAGCTAAAAGTATACCGTTGCGATCGTAAATGAGACCACGACTAGGGGCAATTGGAACAACACGGATGCGATTATCATTTGAGCGAGTTGCATAATCTTTATAGGATTCAACCTGTAAATGATAAAGGTTGGTGACTAATACGCAAAATAGAGCGAAAACGCAAAAAAAAGTGAAAAGCGCCCTGCGCTTAAAAAGAGACGCCTCGGCGGCGTGATCATGCATTGTTATCCGCTTTTTTGGCGACACTTATGCTATCTCCGGCTGATCCCATGACGGGTGGTTGACACTCGTTAACATCAAGATCCCGCTATTCTCTATGGTAGGGGTGATTCGTGTTCACGCTCCACGCGCGGTACAAACTTTCGGCAACCACCACCCGTACGAGTGGGTGAGGTAAGGTTAATGCCGAAAGACACCAACTTTGGTTTGCCGCTTCTTTGCAAGCTGGCGCTAATCCTTCAGGTCCACCAATCAGTAAACTGACGTCGCGACCATCGAGTTGCCATTTAGTCAGCGCGGTTGCTAGCTCGGGGGTCGTCCAGTTTTTGCCGGGGAGATCTAAGCTAACAATATGATTGCCTTTGGGAATGGCCGCCAACATTTGTTCGCCTTCTTTTTGAAGTATCCGGACAATGTCGGCATTTTTCCCCCGCTTTCCAGCGGGTATTTCGATAAGCTCCAGCGCCATATCACGGGGAAAACGGCGCTGGTATTCTTCGAAACCACGGGTAACCCAATCGGGCATCCGTGTTCCTACTGCGATGAGCTGTAACTTCATCAGTCTTGCTTTTCTGACCAGAGCTTTTCAAGCTGGTAGAAATCACGGGTTTGATCTTGCATAACGTGCAGGATCACATCGCCCATGTCCACAAGAACCCATTCGCTGCTTTCGCGGCCTTCAACACCTAAAGGTGGAATACCGGCTTTTTTCGCTTCAACCACAAGGTTTTCGGCGATAGCTTTAACGTGAGTCTTTGATGTACCTGAACATATGACCATGTAGTCAGTGATGTTAGATTGCTTGCTGACATCCAGAACAACAACGTCTCTGGCTTTCAAGTCGTCGATCTTGTCGACAACAAACTGTTTTAATTCCGCGCTCTGCACGCTGGCGTACCTCATTAATTTTAAATAGCGCGGTAGTATACCAGTGTTGCTGCTGGGAATACATTGTCATTGGCAGTTGAGTTGGCGATATCTGCTTACGGTTCGAGCTAAGGTAAGTAAAGTCGTTGATTTTTGATGTAATCTAGCGTGACGGGCATAAGTAAATCGGTGGGCATTTCGCCTTTTGCCAGTTGTTCGCGGATTTGAGTTGAGGAAATATCCTGTGGCGTAATTGTCACAGGGAAAATCTGCCCATAGTTTTTATGGAGACTGCTAGTACGACCTTCCACTGTCCCTTGTGGCGCTTGACTGCGGGCCGTCAATATCTGCTGCATAGGATGCTCTGTATCGAGCTGCCAACCCGGGCGCTGACAGACAACGAGATGGGCAAAGTCGAATAGGCGTTGCCACTCATACCAGCTTTTTAATTGGAGGAAAGAGTCCATCCCCATGATAAAAAACAGCTCGTCTTCAGGATGTAAGGCTTTCAGTTGCTCAAGGGTGACCACTGTGTAGGAAGGCGTGTCGCGTTTGGCTTCGATGTCGCACAGTGCAAAGCCGTCAAGCTGCGAGCAGACATCGGCAACCATGTTAAGCCGCTGCGCCGTGGTTAAGTTGGGCTGCTGTTTATGGGGCGGAATATGGTTCGGCATTAGCAGGATTTTATCCAAGGCTAATGCGTGTTTCACTTCAATCGCCGGACGGATATGACCATAGTGTATCGGGTCGAAGGTGCCGCCTAAAATACCAATACGCATATCAAGCCTTTGGTTAACCTATGATTAGTCTATGGCTATATGTGCCAGATGCCGATGGGCTCTAGGATCAAATAACAGACACAGGTGGCTCAGACCAGTCCAATCCTCTTTCCCCTGTTGCTTTAAGTTGAGCTCAAGTTTCGAGGCGAGGGCGAGCATATGTTCGAGTTGTTCAAGGCTGAGTCGTTGCAGCGCCGCTTGATACAGTGGTTTACGTTTATCCCAAATTCGATGTTTACCCCAGAGTGCACTGAGCGCAACGCCTTGGGCTTGCTCGCATTTCAAATTGAATAACAAACCGAGTTCTTTAAACAAGGCCCACAGCAGGATAGGTAAGGCAGTGCCTTCGCCATTGAGTTGGGCCAGCATGTGCTGCGCGCTATCCTGTTTATTATTCAATAATGCATCCGTGAGTTGGAATACGGTGAAGCGCGACTGATCTTCAAAATAGTGGCCCAGTTCGTCGGCACTGACGGGTTTTGCTGGGCTCAGGAGTTGCAGCAACTGCATGGCTTGATCGGCAGCCAGTAAATTCCCTTCATACAGAGAATGCAACATAGCACGGGCATCAGGCTGTAGATTGAGCTTAAAGTGCTTGATGCGGCCATCGAGCCAGCGCATAAACTGCTCGCCCTCTGGCGTGGCGCAGGGCAGATACATGCCATGGGCATCTAAGGTCTTAAACCATTTACTGTTGGTTTGCTCTGTGGCGAGCTTTGGCCCTTCGATAATTAACAGCATATCGGGATTGGGCGTCTGCAATAGGGCTTGCAGTGTGCTTGAGCCTTCGGCACCGGGCTTAGCTTGGGGAAGGGTTAGCTCAATCAAGCGTTTACTGGAAAACAGGCTCATGGCCTGCCATTCCTGAGTCAGATCGTTCCAATTAAAGCCCGTCTCTTGAATGAGTTGGACTTTTTCATCGAATCCCTGACGCTTGGCGAATTGGCGGATCTGATCTTTGGTGGTTTCAATCAACCAAGGATCATCCCCAAAAATCAGATAACAAGGAAATAACTGGTTAAGGTGGCGGGAGAGTTGGTCTGGATAGACTCTCATTTAATGATAGCCCCGCATTAATTCACCTCAGTACTGGCCATTGCCTGCAGAATACGATCGGCAGCTTGGATACGCATTTCCTTCGTCAGCAATTCCATTTCACGGCTCTTTGCCAATGCGGTACGTGGATCGTCTAAGTAGTCGCGGCGAATTTCAACCTTGAAAGGCTGCGCTTCTTTGCCCGGCAATGCCACAGCAAATTCAACTAAATAAATTAGCTCATACTCGGCGACGTTACCTGTGGGGTACAAAGATAAGGTCGAGCGTTCAAGGGAGTCGGTGATTAATCTTAATACTGGAACATTATCTGCGGCGTCGACAACTTGGATATTGTTCAAGCGCAGGCGTTCACGCACCAAACGAGTGAGTTCACTGTATTCATCCACACTGCTCAAACTCAAATGATTGAGGGCATCAGGGATCTGATAACTGCGTTGAAGCTTAAAACCGCAACCAGCGCTGGTCATAATGACCAGTGCCATGATTGCGAAGCATATGCGTTTGATTAGCATAGATTTCGCGGTTTCCTATTCGTGGTATACCCTGCTGACTTGAAGTTGCAGCTATGCTGCAACTTCATTGGCTTTGAGTATAGCGAGTTATTAGCAGCCGTTAATTGGCCACTATGCTGAGCAGTTTGCCCGGCACATAGATCACTTTACGTACTGTCAGGCCGTCTAGGTATTTGATCACGTGTTCATCACTCATGCCTAAGGCTTCTACTGATTCTTTATCAGCGTCGGCTGCTACTGTGATTTTTGCGCGAACTTTACCGTTAACTTGCACAACGATGAGCTTGCTGTCTTCAACTAGCGCAGCTTCATCAACGACTGGCCATTGGCTGTCTTCGATGTTGCTCGCATTACCTAGCTCGTTCCACAGGTTAAAGCTCACATGTGGAATGATAGGGTACAGCAAACGCACTATGGCGGATAAGGCTTCGCCGATAATGGCGTTGTCTTGGCCTGTCATTTGTGGCGCTTTTTGCAGATGGTTCATCAGTTCCATCACGGCGGCAACCGCAGTGTTGAACATCTGACGGCGGCCGATATCGTCGGTCACTTTCGCGATCGTCTTGTGGACCTCACGGCGCAGCGCTTTTTGCTCGCTTGTTAACTTGCTGACATCTAAGGCTTCGCTGTTGTCTTGGGCGATATACTCGCTTGCAAGCTTCCACAGACGTTTAATGAAGCGGTGTGCGCCTTCAACGCCAGACTCTTGCCATTCCAGAGTTAATTCTGGTGGTGAGGCGAACATCATAAATAGGCGAACCGTATCGGCGCCGTATTTTTCGACCATGACTTGAGGATCGATACCATTGTTTTTCGACTTAGACATCTTGCACATGCCGGTATAAACCAGCTCGTTGCCGTCTTTGTCGATAGCCTTAGTAATACGGCCCTTGTCGTCTTTTTCTGTAGTCGCTACATCTAAAGGCGAAACCCATACACGGGCGCCTTTTTCGTTGATGTAGTAGAAAGCATCGGCCAACACCATGCCTTGGGTCAGCAATTGTTTGGCTGGCTCGTTAGAGTTAACCAGACCTGCATCACGCAGCAACTTGTGGAAGAAGCGGAAATATAACAAATGCATACAAGCGTGTTCGATACCGCCAATGTATTGATCCACAGGTAGCCAGTAGTTGGCTTTAGCGGGATCTAACATTTCGTCTGCATGCGGGCTGCAGTAACGGGCGTAATACCAAGAGGATTCCATAAAGGTATCGAAGGTATCGGTTTCGCGCAGCGCATCTTGGCCATTAACTTGGGTTTTCGCCCATTCTTTATCGGCCTTGATTGGGCTTTGAATACCGTCCATCACGACATCTTCTGGCAGCAATACTGGCAGTTGATCTGCTGGCGTTGGGATCACAGTGCCGTCGGCTAAGGTCACCATAGGAATTGGCGCGCCCCAGTAACGCTGACGTGAAACACCCCAATCGCGCAGACGATAGTTGACTTGGCGCTTGCCTTTACCTTCGGCGACTAACTTATTAGCGATGGCATTAAAGCCCGCTTCAAAGTCTAAACCGTCAAACTCACCCGAGTTAAACAGTACGCCTTTTTCGGTATAAGCGGCTTCGCTAATGTCGACGTCGCCATCAACTGGCTTGATCACAGCCTCAATTGCTAGACCATATTTTTTTGCAAATTCAAAGTCACGTTGGTCGTGGCCTGGAACTGACATCACAGCGCCTGTGCCATAGTTCATCAACACAAAGTTAGCTGCCCAAATCGGGACTTGCTTACCAGTGATAGGATGAATGGCGAAAAGCCCTGTAGCGACACCGCGTTTTTCCATTGTCGCGAGTTCGGCTTCTGATGTTGTGCTGTTTTTGCACTCATCGATAAAGGCGGCAAGCTCAGGATTCGTTTGCGCGGCGATTTCAGCTAATGGATGACCTGCGGCAATCGCCACATAGGTCACGCCCATTAAGGTATCTGGACGCGTGGTATAGATATCGAAGGTTTTATCGTGACCTGCGACGCCGAAGGTCATTTCCACACCTTCGCTGCGACCAATCCAGTTGCGCTGCATGGTCTTAACCTGTTCAGGCCAGCCATCTAAGGTATCGATATCGTTTAACAATTCTTCTGCATAGGCAGTGATCTTAATAAACCACTGTGGAATTTCTTTTTGTTCTACAGGGGTATCACAGCGCCAGCAGCAACCGTCTTGAACTTGCTCGTTCGCCAGTACGGTTTCATCGTTTGGACACCAGTTGACTGAAGCTGTCTTTTTATAGACTAGGCCCTTCTCGTACAACTTAGTGAAGAACCATTGTTCCCAGCGATAATATTCAGGGGTACAAGTGGCGATTTCACGGCTCCAATCGTAACCAAAACCCAGCAATTTCAGCTGGTTCTTCATGTATTCTATGTTTTCATAGGTCCATGGTGCAGGCGCAGTCTTGTTGTTAATTGCGGCATTTTCTGCGGGCAGGCCAAATGAGTCCCAACCAATAGGCTGGAGCACGTTTTTGCCTTGAAGACGTTGAAAGCGTGCAACTACGTCACCTATGGTATAGTTGCGTACGTGTCCCATGTGGAGTCTGCCAGAAGGATACGGAAACATCGAAAGGCAATAAAACTTTTCTTTGTTTGCGTCTTCAGTGACTTCGAAGGTTTTGTTGTCATGCCAGTGCTTTTGCACTAAGGCTTCAATTTCTGAGGGATTATATTGCTCTTGCATCACTCTATTTCCGGCAGTGCCGCCTATTATTGGATCTAACGCCATATCAGCGCGAGTAAGATCTGCATAGAATAAACTAGAAGCGATGCATTAAAAAGGTTCGTATGAAGGAGTATTGGTTATGAATGATAGAAG
This sequence comes from Shewanella sp. SM20, assembly GCF_025654545.1. NCBI lineage: Bacteria > Pseudomonadati > Pseudomonadota > Gammaproteobacteria > Alteromonadales > Shewanellaceae > Shewanella > Shewanella sp. SM20. Next base: position 35,420 of record NZ_JAKKRK010000001.1, read on the forward strand.
TAACGCGTTACTAGGACTGTATCAAGCCTTAATTACCGAAGTGAAATCTCAATTTGAAGAAGATAACACTATGACTGTAAAGAACTTATTCAATTCTGTCACTCAAGGTAAGGAGTATTTACGTCTTAAAGAACAGGCTGGGGAAGATGAACTCGCTTTAGTCGAACAATTCTTAAAGCGTGATATTACGAGTTTTCTCCGTGAGCAGAACGCGGATAGTTTGAGTCATAGCCCAACCGTGATTACTTTAGAGAATACGCTTTGGCATTGGCTCAGTGAAATTACCGACCGCAGCCAAGTCGAATGGCATGAGTTAACGCAAGATTTTAAGCACCAAGGCTACTACAAGAGTGGTGACATAGTGAATCAGGGCATCATGGTGTGCACTAACTGTGGTAATGAAATGAGTATTGAATTTCCAAGTCCCATCCCAGATTGTCCAGAGTGTGATCATGAAGAATTTACCCGCGAGCCGCTAACGCCTTAATCAAGGTGATGATGTTATGCAGCTAAAACGACGCCTCAGCGTCGTTTTTTTAGAGTTCTATTAGACCTAAATGGCTCATATTTGCATTAATTAGGCTGTATCAACTGTTGGTACGAGAGTAGTTGAGGATTTGACCGCCAAAGGGCGCCAATAAAAATTCAGTGTGAATGGGTTTATGTTGCGTGTGTTCGTAACCTAAGGTGACCATACGTTTACTGAATTTTGCATGATTACCACGGCCTGGATCGACTAAGACTACATCACAAATTGGTTTAGCATGCTGCTCAATAAATTGTGATAAGAGATCGGCATGTTCTTGTTCGTACAAGAGATCGCTGCCGATAATGAGATCAAATAAACCTAAATTAGTTTGTGCATCTGCCCATCCTGTTCGAACAAACGGAATCGCACGACCATGATTTAAATCGACATTCTGCTTAAGGAAATTTTCCGACTCGGGGTGATAGTCGGTTGCTGTGATGTCGGCATGTCTGTGGTTTAGCACTAGACTTGCCAGCCCTATACCGCAGCCAACTTCAAGAATGCGTTTATTGCCAATCTTGTAGTCTGCCATGTGGTGCGAGAGCACTTGGCTAGACGGCCAAACTATGCCAAATAATGGCCAAGTTGCGGAGGAAATACCGAGCTTTTCAGCTTTGCCATCTAGGTCTTCAAATTCTTGGTTATTTCTTAGGGTTCTGACATGAATGTCGAGATCCCCAAATTCGTGGGTTTGGTAGCGCACGCGAAGCTGTGCCATAGAGTTGCCTTGACTGTGTACCTTGGTTAAGGAACGAGGTGATGGTACCAATCATATTGGCTATGCAGACACAGTTACTGTGATTGGTATAAGGCCACGTCTAATCGTTCACCTTAACGTGGAACGCGCAATCAGCCTAATGTATTCGCAGACAATTGCGTGATAACACAGGTTAACTGAGTGTCAGCCTAACAACCTTGGGTGTTGATATCATATTGCGGCGCAGTGCTGGCATCGCTGGCTTGGGTGTAGCGGAAATAGCATTGGTCATCATTCACTAAGGAATTGTTGTTAAGATCGTAGCCTATATAAGTGATATCAATGCCTTGATATTGGATGATAAGTTTATCATCTGATGTGATCCATTTTTCCACATCAGTATTATCGAGGTAACCCCATTTTAATCGCGTATCTGGAGTGCCATCACCATTGAGGTCGATATCAATAATATCATCGCGCCCAGCTACCGCTTGGCTCAGTAGGCTAGGCATTTGGGTTTTTGAGTAAGCTAGCATATTGGCTGTTTTAACGCTGGCCTGTACTTGGTTTAAGGTTTGTACCCGCGCTTCATTACTTAAACCGATAAATCTAGGCGCGGCGATCACAGCCAAGATCCCAAGCACAATAATCACCACGACAAGTTCAATTAAGGTAAAACCTGCCACATCTTGTTTATTGACTTGGTAATGCATGGCCTCAATCCTATTGCGCTTTAAAACGTCGGGCAAGACCGAATAGAACGATTAAACCACAGAGTATCAGTAGGGGCATTTGGCCTAATTTTGCAAACCAAGTTTGTCCTGTGACTAATGGAATAGTTGCACTTAGCACGCCTATTTCAAACTGTGGTAATGACGCTGTGATATTGCCATGCTCATCGACTATGGCTGTCACGCCATTGTTGGTTGAGCGTAATAGAGGCCGACCCAATTCAACCGCGCGCATTTGAGCGATTTCCATATGCTGTAATGGCCCATTTGAGCTACCAAACCATGCATCGTTAGAGACAGTTAATAGTATATCTGTCCCTTGATTAACGTTGTCGCGCAACTGTTCCGGAAAGGCTATTTCATAACAAATCGCGGGCGCGATTTTATGGCCTAGGGCGCTGAGGTTCGGCTGTTGATATTCGCCTCGTGTAAAGGACGACATGGGCAAATTAAAGAAAGGTGCTATCGGGCGCAGCAGCGTTTCAAAGGGGACAAACTCGCCAATTGGCAACAGATGGTGTTTCTTAAATTGATTGCTACCATCGCCCTCATAGTCAGGGCCTGCTTGTTGTTTCTGATTATGATTACCGAGCACAATCAATGAATTATAGAACTCATTGTTTTGATGGCTGATAATACCAGTGATAATTGAGGTATGGTTTAGATTGGCGACTTTATTGGCGTTATCTAAAAAGTCCTGCACCATAGATTCTGGCGCTGGAATTGCCGCTTCTGGCCAAATAATGATATCGGCATCCAGATGTTCGCGGGATAAATCCATGTATTTTAACAGTGTCGGCCACAGGGCATCGGGTTCCCACTTCATGCTTTGGGGAATATTGCCTTGCACCAGTGCCACTTTAACATTTTCACCCGTAGGATGAATCTCCCAAAGTTTAGGCGCAGTCCACACGGCCAGAATACTGAGCGGCAGTAAAAGCAGTAAGCTCTTATAACGCTTAGTAAAACAAAGTGCTAATGCACCAGCGAGCATGGCCAATACAAAACTTATTCCCAGTGTGCCTATGATGCTGGCAAGGGGTTTTAGCGGCCCTTGAGTTTGCGAGTAACCCGCCCATAACCAAGGGAAGCCTGTCATTACCCAGCCACGAGCCCATTCGGTCAAGGTCCATAATGCGGGGAATAAGGCGATATTACGCCAAAGACCAAATCGAGTTTCACCATCATGGCTCAGCGTTTTAGTTAACCAAACCAGCGCCAAACCAGTTAGCGCGGGATACAAGGCTAAATACAAGGCTAACAAGGCCATTAACCCAACGGAGGCAATGAGCGGCATACCACCAAAGGTATCCATGCTCACGTGAACCCAGCTGATCCCTACGGCAAAACAGCCAAATCCAAAGCTTAACCAATAGTAAAAGCTTGCCTTAGCGCTCAGCGTTCGGCTGTGCCAGAGGGCAATAGCCATGGCAAACGGATAGATTATCCAAATGGAATAGGGCGCAAATGAAAGCGCCGTACTGGCGCCAAGGGCAAATGCCAGTACGAGTCTCACAGCACTAGGTTGGGACTGTTGTTGGGCAAAAGCCCGGATTTTTTTTAGCACGAGTGATTATTCTACGTCTTCGCCAGTATTAGGATCGGGGAGTTTAACTCTGAGTTGGATTAAACGCCTAGTGTCAGCATTGATAACTTTAAATTCTATGCCTTCAATGATGATGCTCTCGTTACGTTCTGGCAGGTGGCCAAAGGCGTGTGAGACTAAGCCACCGACGGTATCAAACTCTTCATCGCTGAATTCAGTGTTGAATTCTTCGTTGAAATCTTCGATTGGCGTCAAAGCTTTAACCATATAAACCGTGTTACCGACTTTGCGGATCTCGGTTTCTTCAGTGCTATCGTGGTCGAATTCGTCTTCAATCTCGCCGACAATTTCTTCAAGAATATCTTCGATAGTCACGAGTCCCGATACGCCGCCGTACTCGTCAACCACAATCGCCATATGGTAGCGTTGAGAGCGGAATTCTTTTAGCAGAACATCGACGCGTTTGCTTTCGGGCACAACCACGGCGGGACGGATCACGCGATCCAGTGAGAAGGGCTCATCACTGTTGGAGAAACCGTAAGGGATCAAATCTTTGGCAAGCAATATGCCTTCGATATGGTCTTTATCTTCGTTAACAACGGGGAAGCGCGAGTGACCTGAACCAATCACAGTCGCAAGTAACTCTTCGACCGAGTTATCTATCTGGAGGGCGACAATTTGAGCTCTTGGGATCATGATATCCCGAACACGCATATCAGAAACGTCTAATACACCTTTTATCATCTCGCGGGTGTCTTGGGTGATCAAATCGCGCTGCTCGGCACCATCAATCACATCGACTAGATCTTCACGATTTTGAGGTTCGCCCTGAAATAGCTGACTTACTCTATCAAACCAACCTTTCTTGTGGGCGTTCGTACTCGGGGGGATATCGTCACTCATAGTTTTCTCATTAGCTTTTGATAGGGATTATCTTAGCTAATTATTGTTCCTTATATGGGTCAGTAAAACCTAAGCTTTCAATGAGTTGAGTCTCTAATGACTCCATCTCTTCGGCTTCTTCATCGTCGATGTGATCATACCCTAGCAGATGCAAGCAACCATGTACAACCATGTGTGCCCAGTGCGCTTCTAGTGGTTTTTGTTGTTCACGGGCTTCATTTTCAACGACTGCCGCGCAAATGACAAGATCTCCGAGTAAAGGAAGTTCAATTTCTGGTGGTGCTTCAAAGGGAAATGACAGTACATTGGTCGGTTTGTCTTTACCGCGATAGGTATTGTTGAGCATTTGGCTCTCGCGGCTATCGACGATACGTATGGTTAATTCAGCTTCATCCATGCTATTGCCAATTGCGGTAGTGACCCAAAGGGCGAATTGTTCGTCCGTTGGTAGCCACTCACTGGTGCTGGCATGTTGAATATCTAAGGCTAACTCAAGACTCATGTGTTGCGGCTTCCTGCTGTTGCTTTTGGTACTGGCTTTCTTTTTTGGCTTTTAAGGTTTGCTCTTTTAACTCGAAGGCTTCATAGGCTTCAACGATACGGGCAACCACAGGATGGCGCACTACATCTTGGGAGACAAAAAAGTTAAAGCTGATTTCTTCGACTTGGCTTAACACTTCAATCGCGTGACGTAGCCCTGACTTTTGATGTTTAGGTAAGTCGGTTTGAGTGATATCGCCTGTGATCACCGCACGGGAATTGAAACCTATACGGGTAAGGAACATCTTCATCTGCTCGATTGTGGTGTTTTGGCTTTCATCGAGAATAATAAAGGCATCGTTCAAGGTACGACCGCGCATATAGGCAAGCGGTGCCACTTCTATTACATTTTTCTCGATGAGGCGTTCCACTTTTTCAAAGCCAAGCATTTCGAACAACGCATCGTAGAGCGGACGCAAATAGGGGTCGACCTTTTGGCTGAGATCGCCAGGTAAGAAACCGAGTTTTTCACCCGCTTCCACCGCAGGGCGAGTCAGCAGAATGCGGCGCACTTCTTGGCGCTCTAACGCATCTACTGCCGCTGCTACGGCAAGGTAGGTTTTGCCAGTTCCCGCAGGGCCGATACCGAAGGTAATATCGTGACGCGTAATATTGGCTACATACAAGCTTTGATTCGGATTGCGTGGCTTAATGACACCGCGGCGGGTTTTGATATTAATACCGCTGTCGTCGTTAGCGTCTGCTTGCTCTAGGGCAATGGCCGCTTGAATAGCGATATGGACTTGCTCAGGCTCAAGATCGGGCGTGCTGCCTTTCACCGTTTGGGTCTCGATGTAGAGTTCTTTGAGTAAGTTGTTGGCGCTTAAACAATTGCGTGGCAGTCCGGTGATCTGGAAATGATTGTTCTTACGGACGATTTCAACGCCAACGCGACGTTCTATCTGCTTGATATTGTCATCGAATGGACCGCACAGTGAAGCCAAACGGCGTGTTTCTGCGGGTTCGAGATACAGATTCATGGTAGTTAATTTACTGGACAAATAGCACTCCCAATAGCGAATAAGAAAGCAAGGTACGAGGTTGGTTAACCATCGCAAGATAATTTTAGTTTACGAGCCATAGCCGATAATTGCTAACGGAAAATAGCAATTGCCTCGGTAGACTTAAATAAAAGTGCGTTAAAGCAAAAGGGCGACTAAGTCGCCCTTCTTTATATAGGTACTGATATCGGTACTGTTTAAGCCGATTTAACGCTTATGGCTTAAATTGAGTCACACCCAGTTCATCATCTTGCTTGCGCTTGGCCAGAATTTCAGCAGGGCGCAGGCTACGACGTAGATCCATTTCATCTTCGCCGCGAATAAAAGTACCGCGCAGTGAGTTAGTGTAAACGTCGACGATTTCGACATCAACGAAAGTACCAATGTGTTTTGGTTGACCTTCGAAGTTCACCACTCGGTTGTTCTCAGTACGGCCGCGCAGTTCCATAGGATTTTTCACCGATGGTCCTTCAACCAGAATACGTTGCACTGTGCCCATCATGTGGCGGCTATAGCGCATGGCTTGCTGGGTGATGCGGTCTTGCAGAATCGCCAGACGTTGTTTTTTCTCTTCCATATCGACGTTATCGGGTAAATCCGCCGCTGGCGTGCCCGGACGTGCGCTATAGATAAAGCTGAAGCTGTGGTCGAAACCTATGTCTTCAATCAACTTCATGGTATCGGCGAAGTCTTCTTTGGTTTCGCCAGGGAAGCCAATGATAAAGTCCGAGCTGATTTGAATCCCTTCACGGGCTTTACGCAGGCGGCGGATGATTGACTTATATTCAATCGCCATATGGCCGCGTTTCATCGCCGTGAGAATACGGTCAGAACCCGATTGCACTGGCAAGTGCAAGAAGCTCACAAGCTCAGGGGTATCTTCGTAAACGTCGATGATATCTTGTGTAAACTCAATCGGATGACTGGTCGTGAAGCGGATACGGTCGATACCGTCGATGGCTGCCACGAAGCGCAGTAATTCCGCAAAAGTACAAATTGCGCCATCGTGAGTTGCGCCGCGATAGGCATTCACATTTTGGCCGAGCAAGTTTACTTCGCGCACACCTTGCTCCGCCAATTGGGCGATTTCAAGGATTATATCGTCCGATGGACGGCTGACTTCCTCGCCGCGAGTATAAGGCACAACACAGAACGAGCAGTATTTGCTGCAACCTTCCATGATAGACACAAACGCGGTTGGGCCTTCGGCGCGTGGCTCTGGCAGACGGTCGAATTTTTCGATTTCAGGGAAGCTGATATCGATAACCGCTTTGTCGCCACGGCGCACTTGCTCGATCATCTCGGGCAGACGGTGCAAGGTTTGTGGTCCGAAAATAATGTCGACACATTGGGCTCTGTCTTTAATGGCTTTGCCTTCTTGTGAGGCAACGCAGCCGCCCACGCCAATAATCAAATTGGGATTTTTATCTTTAAGCGTCTTCCAGCGTCCTAGCTGATGGAACACTTTTTCTTGCGCTTTTTCACGGATAGAACAAGTGTTGAGCAGGAGAATGTCTGCCTCAGACGCTTCTTCAGTCAAGGTATAACCTTGGTATTCGCCTAACAGATCAGCCATCTTGGATGAGTCATACTCATTCATTTGACAGCCCCAAGTCTTGATATGGAGTTTCTTACTCATCAGTTGTGTCGCCCTAAGATGACCAATAAAAATAGCGCGACATTTTACCTGCTGTTACGGCTGCTGACCAGCTTTGTCCACACTTTTAGCTGTTGGCTTTTGCCAAGTACGATACCCTCACAAATGGTAAGTTTTTATTGTTCGGCTGCATTTGAGCAAGATTAATATTGTTAACAGGTTGAGCTTTCGTTATTTCCAGCAAACTATTCGGGCTTGAATGCCTATGTCTTCACGGATTTCGAATCGAAATGCGCTCAACATTTCCGTGGTATCTTGATATAAGGCATAATCGAGCGGGTTTGTGAAAAGTCGCTTGGGCAGAAATACAGAAGGGCTTAAAGGTGGTAACTAAGGTCGTAACTAAGGTGGTAAGTAGGATGAGCCAGATTGAAGAGACACATGCACAGATGATATCCGACACCACAGATTCTAACGTGACTCATTCTGACGTCACTCATGCTGAAGGCACTGAGTTCGATGTCATTCTTGTCGGCGGCGGCATGGTTGGTGCGGCGACGGCAATTGGATTAGCCCAACAGGGTTTGCAAGTGGCGGTGATTGAATCCTTTGCGCCAGAGGCTTATCAAGCCGAACAGCCATTAGATGTGCGAGTCTCGGCCATCAGTGTTGCTTCTGAAACGCTGCTTGAACGTCTTGGCGCCTTGGACTCATTGCTCAAGATGCGTAATGTGCCTTATTTGGGCTTAGAAACTTGGGAGCTCGATGGCTGCATCACCCAATTCCACAGTTCGCAAATTGGTGCCAGCCATTTAGGTCATATAGTCGAAAACCGTTTAATCCAACTTGCCCTGTGGCAACAGATGACACAATTGGCTGGCATCACCTTATATTGTCCCGATAAAGTGGTGGCATTTGCCCGCGATAGCGACGGTGTGAGCGTGCACTTACAGTCAAATAGTAAACTGACCGCTAAGTTGTTGGTTGGCGCCGATGGTGCTCACTCGCAGGTACGTCAATGGGCGGGAATTGGCATTTCGGGTTGGGATTACGCTCAATCGGCCATGTTGATTAATATCAACACCGCACAGGGGCAACAGGATGTGACTTGGCAGCAGTTTACGCCCAAAGGACCGCGTTCATTATTACCTTTACCAGGCAATAACGCTTCGCTGGTGTGGTACGACGATGCCAATCGAATTAAGCAGTTAATGCAGCTTAATAATAAACAGCTTGCAGATCAGATAAGAGTGCATTTTCCAGCGCGCTTGGACGCTGATTTTACCGTTGAGAATAAAGGCAGTTTTGGCCTCACTCGCCGCCATGCCCAGCGTTACTATCGCCATAATGTGGTGATTTTAGGCGATGCCGCTCACACCATTAATCCCCTCGCAGGCCAAGGGGTGAATCTTGGGTTTAAGGATGTCGAAGCATTTTTGGCGGTAATAAAGGAGGCATTAACTCAAAATAACCTCTGGTGGTCGAATGAAGTGCTTGCCCAATATCAGCGCAAACGTTATCGCGATAATCAATTGATGATGACGGCGATGGATTTGTTTTACGCCGGTTTTAGCAACGATATTCTGCCGCTAAAGCTGCTGCGTAATGGCGCGTTAAAGTTGGCAAACATCAATTCCCCGCTCAAAAAGACTGTCCTTAAATATGCTATGGGACTTAATTAACGCTGAGTTGTTCTGTGTTCTGACCTTGTGTTCTGCTCCTGTGCGATGACGTGGCATTTGTTGACTTGGGGTTTGAGTGCTAAAATGCCGCGTTTTTAGCAGGTATGGTCAGTTCAGTCGGCGCTTTGCGCGGCTGTCATCGACGAAATAACGATATTGAGTGTCATGAGCGAAATAAAATTAATAGTTGGTCTGGCTAATCCAGGTGCTGAATATGCACACACTCGCCATAATGCGGGGGCTTGGTACGTACTTGAGTTAGCGAGAATTTGCGGCGTGACTTTAGTGGCCGATAGTAAGTATTTTGGTTTGACCGCCAGAGCCGTATTGCACGGTAAAGATGTCCGCTTATTGATCCCGACGACTTATATGAATTTAAGCGGTAAAGCGGTTGGCGCTTTGGCGAATTTTTTTCGTATCACGCCGGAAGAGATTCTGGTCGCTCACGATGAACTCGATCTGCCGCCCGGTGTGGCTAAGTTTAAGCTCGGTGGCGGTCATGGCGGCCACAATGGTCTGAAAGATATTATTGCTAAACTGGCTAACGATAAAAACTTCTACCGTTTACGCTTAGGTATCGGTCATCCCGGTGATAAAAATCAAGTGAGTGGTTACGTACTGGGAAAAGCACCTGCTAAAGAGCAAGAACTTATCGAGGCGGCGATAGATGAAGCCGTGCGTTCTACCGAAATTTTGTTTAAACAAGACATGGTGAAAGCCATGAACAGATTACACTCCTTTAAAGCGGAGTAGGTTTTGCCTTTGGCGAGACTCAAGTGTTAAGTGATTCAAGTGATTTAATTATTCAGTAATGTGCTGCCATAGGGCAGGACGACTAAACCTCGCTGATGAGTGTGACTTGTCAGCCAATAATCGAGAGAAAGGTAAGCATATGGGTTTTAAATGCGGCATTGTTGGTCTTCCTAACGTAGGTAAATCAACGCTTTTTAATGCGTTAACTAAGGCTGGCATCGAAGCGGCTAACTTCCCGTTTTGTACCATTGAACCTAACACTGGTGTTGTACCTGTGCCGGATCCACGTCTGGATGCGTTAGCTGCGATTGTGAATCCACAACGTGTGTTACCTACCACCATGGAATTCGTGGATATTGCGGGTCTTGTGGCTGGCGCATCTAAAGGTGAAGGCTTAGGTAACAAGTTCCTCGCTAACATCCGTGAAACTGATGCTATTGGTCATGTAGTACGTTGTTTTGATGATGACAACATTGTTCACGTTGCTAACAAGGTTGACCCTGCTGGCGATATCGAAGTCATCAACACTGAATTAGCCTTAGCTGACTTAGACAGTTTAGAGCGTGCGGTTCAGCGTCAGCAGAAACGTGCTAAAGGTGGCGATAAAGACGCTAAGTTTGAAGTGGAAGTATTAGAAAAAATGCGCCCCATTTTAGACGAAGCTAAAATGTTGCGTTCAATGGATTTATCGAAAGAAGAGCTGGAAGCGGTGGCTTACCTGAACTTCTTAACCTTAAAACCGACCATGTATATTGCTAACGTTGCGGAAGATGGTTTTGAAAATAACCCGCACTTAGATGCCGTTCGCGCCATTGCTGCCACTGAAAACGCTATCGTTGTTGCCGTATGTGCGGCGATTGAATCTGAACTGGCCGAGATGGAAATCGAGGAGCGCGATGAATTTATGGCGGATCTGGGTATCGAAGAACCAGGTTTAGATCGTGTGATCCGCGCAGGTTATGAATTACTGAATCTGCAAACCTATTTCACCGCAGGCGTGAAAGAAGTGCGTGCTTGGACTGTGCCAGTGGGGGCGAGTGCTCCGCAAGCGGCGGGCGTTATCCATACCGATTTTGAACGCGGTTTTATCCGTGCCCAAGTGATGGCATTTGACGACTTCATTGCCCACAAAGGTGAAGCTGGCGCGAAAGAAGCCGGTAAGTTACGCGTGGAAGGTAAAACCTATATCGTTAAAGATGGCGATGTGATGCATTTCCTGTTTAACGTATAACAAAGCTTATTCACGCTGTAAGTCTCGATAAATTAAGCTAAGTATGAGCAACAAGGTGTTATTTAGCACATCTGTTGCTCAGTTTGGTGAAGTAATAGCCGAACAGCTTAACCTAAGGGAAATAGCGAAAAAAAGCTGTTGACCTAGATACCTCGAATAAGCATAATACGCCCCGTTCCTCGCTGAGAGGGGCGCGTAATATCGATGTGGCAATGTAGCTCAGCTGGTTAGAGCACAGCACTCATAATGCTGGGGTCGCAGGTTCAAGTCCCGCCATTGCTACCATTTTATTTAAGATAAATTTCTTATATAAAATGAATCACGATTTTACTCTAGCATTGATTGCTAGCATCTCTTCACGATGTAAACATGAAGCTGTGCGGGAATGGTGAAATTGGTAGACACGCCAGATTTAGGTTCTGGTGCCGCAAGGTGTGAGAGTTCAAGTCTCTCTTCCCGTACCATTTTTTAGATATATGAATTTAGAAACATCGGCGATAGCGGATGTTTGAAACAGAGTTAGTTGGGGTATCGCCAAGTGGTAAGGCACCGGGTTTTGATCTCGGCATTCCAAGGTTCGAATCCTTGTACCCCAGCCATTTTTTCTCAGTTTCCAAGTTGATTGGGGTATCGCCAAGTGGTAAGGCACCGGGTTTTGATCTCGGCATTCCAAGGTTCGAATCCTTGTACCCCAGCCATTGGCAATGTAGCTCAGCTGGTTAGAGCACAGCACTCATAATGCTGGGGTCGCAGGTTCAAGTCCCGCCATTGCTACCATATTTAACTCTGTTAAAGTGATTTATCAGAGAAAAATCCAAAAATGTTGAATAGACAATTTTGGTACATTTTGATGCGGGAATGGTGAAATTGGTAGACACGCCAGATTTAGGTTCTGGTGCCGCGAGGTGTGAGAGTTCAAGTCTCTCTTCCCGTACCATCAAAATGCAATCTTCGATAGAAGATTAAACACAGTTTATTGGGGTATCGCCAAGTGGTAAGGCACCGGGTTTTGATCTCGGCATCCCAAGGTTCGAATCCTTGTACCCCAGCCAAAAAGTTAAAAAGCCTGTCTTCGGACAGGCTTTTTTCTTTTTAACTTTTTTCAACTTAGCGTTATTTTGCTTTCAGTTTCCCTTCAATATTAGCCCTTCCAGCCTTTCCCTTGTCTCTATAATTCCCGTTGGTTGTGGCAATTCAGCTATTTTCAAAGTTAATCCACAGTGCCATTTGAGCTGGCACTGTGGTGATCCGTTTTATTGCTTTTTGACTTCAGGAGTAACAGGTGGCGATTTTATTTCTGCTGGAGCCGCTGGAACGGCGACTTTTGCAGCCGCTTCAGTGATATTGATTGGCATTGCAGCATTCTTAATGACGGCATTCTCTGTGACCGCACTATCAATAACGGCACCTTGGGCCGCTTTAACATCACTTGTTGCAACGGCTTTGACAGCATCAGGTATTGCTAATTGTTGCTGTACTTGATTTGCGCCCGCTTCTAAGGCTTTTTGTTGTAACTTCTGTGGATCGGTATAGTCGGCTAATTCCTTCGGCCAACTTGGGACCCGTTTTTCTACCTGATTACTGAATTGCTCAGAGAACACTGAGGGCGCGCCGCCTTTCATTAGCATGACTGCCATTTGGTTGGTGTCTGAGTTCCAAACTAGACCCGCTTTTTCAGCCATTTCGGGGACAGGGGTGTAAGTCGACACTAAGTAGATGAGTGGACCTTCCTGTTGGATCTTGTCGGCCGTTTTGAGCAGGGACAGGGTGGTATCGTAATTTTTACCCAGCAATTCCTGCATACGGTTTTTGATGAGCGGTTGTTCGAATAATCCGACATCGTTCGGGTCTAAACCGACAAGGGGTTTAAGCAGGGCCCACATGAGCTGGCCTTGAGGTGACATTAATAATAGTGGTGCAACGCAGGCGTTGAGCATTAATGCGAGCCACATAATATGCAGGCAGCGCATTTTTTTGAGCAGAGATGTACTCAAGATGATATTTCCTTGGAAGTACCAGCAAGTCGCCGGCGGCGGATTGTAGCTGATTGGCATAAGGTAAACGAGAGGGTGGCAAAGTAAATTTTAAGCAAAAAAATTAGCCCAAATGTTGGATTTTATCCTCCTGAATTTGAAAGGTATTTACAGGTGATACAATAAATCATTTGCTGCTAATTTAATCGAAGGTAATGGTTTTTGAGTGCTAAAAACAGATTTACCCCTAAGTGCTTTATTTTTAGCACTTATTTTTCTTCTTACTTTTTAACTTCTTTTTCAGTATTGAATATGTAAAGTTTGTAAACTTTGTTCTGTTTGATAATCGATCTCATTTAATCTCGGCGCATTAAATTAGTTGAATGCAGCTCATTTCTATCTTTAGCTGCATAGGGAAAGCAGACTCTGGAGGTATTTCTCTTCGGTTTGTTTTTGAGAGTGCATCATTGAAATTAAGAGTCAGTAAGTCGTCTTTGTCCTTTGCCCGCATTATTCATGTTTATGTGTCTATGGCTTTATTGTTGCTGATGCTGTTTTTTGCGGTGACAGGTATAACGTTAAATCATCCTAATTGGTTTTCTCAAGCTGATCAGGAACCTAAGCGGGAACAAGTGCCAATCCCTGCCTATTTGTTACCCGTTAATGCCCAAGACTCACAATGGCGTCTGGCTGCGGGTCATTGGTTGAAAAGTGAATGGGCTATGGATATGGCGAGTGCCGATATCGATGAAGATGAAATTAGTTTAGTCAGCAAAGGGCCCGGCACTTACCGCAGCCTGACATTGGACTTGCTCGACGGGCAAGCCTATGTCGAAACCTTAGATTACGGTGTCGTTGCCGTAGTGAATGATTTGCATAAGGGCCGTAACACAGGCACAGCTTGGGCTTGGATACTCGATCTCAGCGCTGTGCTTATCATTTTATTTTCGCTCACTGGGGCTTATTTGTTGCTGCCTCAAACCAAGCGCCTCAAAAAGTCATTGTTATACATGGTACTCGTCAGCAGTAGTTGCGGGCTTGTGTATGTTTATTTTGTTCCATAAGGAGTGTAGACCGAGTATGCGTCATCTTATTCGTACCATTGCGGTGAGTGCTTTGTTTGTGAGTTCAGCTGCGTTTGCTGCGCCACAAATGACAGTCGATTTAACCTTGCCGGAAATTACCGAAGGCCAATACCATAGACCTTATGTGGCTGTATGGGTTGAGGATGCCCAAGGACAACCGGTAAAAACCTTAAGCCTTTGGGTTTGGGATGAAGGTCATAAATGGCTTAAAGACATCCGTCGTTGGTGGCGTAAAGCCGGACGCGAAGATATGAGCTTTGTTGACGGTATTGCATCTGCGACACGTCCCGCGGGTCATTACAAAATCGATTGGGATTTAAAAGATGAGGCGGGAAAAGTGCTTGAACCTGCCACTTACACTGTATTTATTGAAGTGGTGCGTGAACACGGTGGTCGCGATCTTGTACGACAAAATATCGATTTAGCTGCGGGAGATTTCTCTGTGCAGTTGCCCGCCACGACAGAAACTGGCGTTATCGACATACGCTTAAGCGGCATGGCTCGTTGAGTCAATCCATTAAATATTTAGCCCGTATATTAATCGTTAAACTTAAGGAAAAGGCATGAAATTACGTCTTATTACATTACTTGGCACACTTTGTATTAGCCCATTGGCAAGTAGCCACGACAGATGGATTTTACCTAGCCACTTCAACGTTTCGGCTGAAAGTGAAGAAATTGTGTGGATTACTTCAGATGTGTCTGCCAGCAATCAAGTGTTTATGATGGATAAACCTTTTAGTGCCAGTGATGTGCGTGTGTTACAGCCAAATGGAAAACCAACGTCTCCAAGCTCAAGTTACACGGGCGGACGTAAGTCGGTGTTTGATGTGCAACTGATGCAAGATGGCACTTATAAGTTTGAAAAAGAAGTTTCACCTCGTTATTTTTCTCAATATAAAGTTAAAGGAAAAGAAGGGGTTGTACGCAGCCGTATGGATAAAAAAGCCACAACTGCTGCTATGCCAAAGGGAGCCTATGATCTTGAAAGTTCTTTAAATGTGTCGCGGGTTGAAACCTATGTCACACGTAATAAGCCAACTGAGGAAGTGTTAAAGCCTAAGGGGGAATATTTAGAACTAGTGCCTGTGACTCATCCTGCAGATATTGTTGAGAACGAAGCTGCTACCCTGCAATTTGTTTTTGATGGTAAGCCCGTTGAAGGCGTTAAAGTCGCCATTATGAAAGACGGTAGCTTATATCGTAACAAACCAGAGGAAATCGAATTTACCTCAGATAAAGACGGTAAAGTTTCAATGATCTTACCTTCAGCAGGACGTTATCTCTTACATGCGGCAATTGAGCGCCCTAATTCAGATAAATCCCTTGCTGATAAAACGGTTAGCGAAATCTTTTTGACCTTTGAGGCTGGGCTTGAATAAGTGAGTTAACCTCTAATTTGAGGTTTTTGCTTTGAGTCCTAATGCCCACGGTCTAAATGGCGAGTGGGCATTTTTGTATTCATTTCGAGCTAAAACTTGTGCGAAATTTCCTTAGGTATACAGATTTGAATTTGATTACTGGTAACTCTGCTTAAGGTTGGGTAAGCTGCGTCAATGCATTGTTCTTGGTGCATCAAAAGCGCATAACGATTAGAATAGCGCAATTCCACCCTCATTTGACTGTGTTGACCTTAGCGTTGGCACGGGTTGCTTTTGTTTTAAAGGAGACGAAAGAAGTTATGACTAAGGTTCCTATGACAGTTGTCGGTGCAGAGCAGCTGCGTAAAGAGTTAGATATTCTCAAGTTTGACCGTCGCCCTAAAATCACTGAAGCAATTGCTTCAGCGAGAGAGTTAGGCGACTTGAAAGAAAACGCGGAATACCATGCGGCTCGTGAGGAACAAGGTATTTGTGAAGCACGTATCCGTGATATTGAGGGTAAGTTATCTAACGCGCAAATTATCGACGTCACTAAGATGGTGAATAACGGTCGTATCATTTTTGGCGCCACTGTGACTATTTTAAATCTCGATACCGATGTTGAAGTGACTTATCGCATAGTCGGCGATGACGAAGCGAATATTAAAGAAAACCTGATTTCAGTGAATTCACCAATAGCCCGCGGTTTAGTCGGCAAAAATGAAGGTGATGAAGTGTCTATTACTACACCAGGTGGTATGACAGATTACGAAATCATCTCAGTACAGTATTTATAATCTGCTTATATTACTTTGCTTATAGTGTTGTGAGCGTGACTCATGCGATATCGCTAAAACCGTCCTAGGGCGGTTTTTTGTTATCCGCGAATTAAGTTTGTTTACGGCTTGAGTTTACGGCTTTAGCCAAGGATATCGATCGCGCTTCAGCGTTGAATTCGGGGTAAGATGGACAAAGTTTAATTTGTCTCTTTGTAGGTTTTTACCTAAGCTGCCATCCTAGCAAAATCAACATTGGCGAAATGTGTATGTTGTTTTTTTGCGCGAGTTTCACATTATGGACCCACAGTTAAGCATCAAAAGCGAACAGTGAATAGGTTCATCTTTAGTTTGATAATGTTTTATAAGAGGGCACGCTTTGGTCAAACATTGGCGTACAGGATTGATGTTAGTTTGCGTGGCGATCATGTTGATTGCGCACTCGGCTAGCTATGCGCCAAAACCCTCAGTACAGCGCAGTGATGCAACTCGACATTATGTTCAGATGCATATGGGTCAGAAACACACTGCTCTGAAACAAACGGCTCAGATGCATACTGTGAGTCTTGATAGCTCGACTCCCCATACAAAACTAAGCGCTGAGCCTCAAAGCTTGCCCGATGCCGATGTTATCGCCCAATCTAATGCACAGTCTGATGCGCAAACCGTTGAAAGCTGCGGCTCACCGAATAGTCATGATACCGATCTAGTCAGTTCAGACTCAGAATCACAGCCAGCACCTTGTCCGAGCTCTGACTATGTAAGTCATTCTGATGACTTAGATTTTGCCCCGATAAATTCGCCGCGATTTATCAGTCTTGCCCAGCACGATGTGCGTGAGGTCAAGCCAGTATATGTACTCGCTGTAGACTTTACTGCCGAACCGACATCCAATGTCGTTGAACCCACCGATCTTGATATCACATCAGATTGGACGCTTTCTGCTGTTTCTTCCCCCGCCCGAATTTCGGGTTGGAAAGTCTCAAATCTTCAATATCGATTTAGCCAACAAGCCGCTTAACTCGCCTATTTAGGCATGACGTTGATAGGAGCCTACTCTTATCGATTTTTCATGCTGTTGTCTTTTTGTACTCACCGAAACTTTTTATATCTGCTTAAGTAAGCAGTGATGATTTGAGCCTTACGAGCTTAGCCGCTGGTACTCAATTATGTGTTTCGGACTGATATCAATATGTTCGCTTAGCGATTTGATTCAAATGCTGAGTGTTAAATAGC
Source organism: Shewanella sp. SM20 (assembly GCF_025654545.1). Taxonomy (NCBI): domain Bacteria; kingdom Pseudomonadati; phylum Pseudomonadota; class Gammaproteobacteria; order Alteromonadales; family Shewanellaceae; genus Shewanella; species Shewanella sp. SM20. The sequence continues at coordinate 53,061 of NZ_JAKKRK010000001.1, forward strand.
GAGTTAATCCCATGGAAAGAAAACCCAATCAACGGCTGCTAAATCACTATTCAGCTTGGAAATACTTAGTGCTTATTGTCACTATTATCGTGATGCTATTCAGTGCTTTGCCGACATTTTACGGTGAGGATGCTGCGGTGCAGGTGGGCGCGAAGGCGGGGTTAACGCTCACACCTATTGCCCTTCGAGATAAGCTACAAGCTGAAGGCGTGACGGTAAAACGTATCGACCAAAAAAATGGTGAAACCTTAATTGTCCTCGATGCGGATAACCAACAAACCTTAGTCAAAACTTTAGTCTCTTCTATGGTCGCAGAGCCAAAAGAGTTGACTTTATCCCTTGCCAGTGCGGCGCCAAGTTGGTTACAAAACTTAGGCTTTCAGCCGATTAAACTCGGGCTCGACTTGCGCGGTGGCGTACAGTTCTTACTCGATGTTGATATTGATCCTGTTTATCAAACTCAGGCCGAGACGCTTGTTGATTCGCTACGTCAATTCATCCGTGAGCAGAAAATTCGTGGTGCCAGCGTGCATTTGGACCAAAGTCATCAGTTAAACATGACGTTGCCCGATAATGATGCCCGTGCTGCCGTGCGTCAAATGATGAAAGAGTCCTATCCTAATTGGCAGCTATCCAATGCAGATGGCGCGGGTTTACTGATTAAGTTGAGCCAAGAAGAGCAAACGAAACTGCGTAACTTGACAGTGCAGCAAAACTTACAAGTGATGCGCAGCCGTATTGAAGAACTCGGTATCACTGAAGCTTTAGTGCAGCGTCAAGGGGAGCATCGAATTCGGATTGAATTGCCTGGAGTACAAGATCCTGCCGCCGCCAAAAATGTTATCGGTGCTACGGCGAGTTTGGCCTTCTTCGAGGTTAAAGAGTCTGGCTCCGTTAATGCTATGGTACTCAATGACAAGTCTGGTAAGCCTATTTATGTGAGCCGCACACCAGTGCTGGGTGGCGATCATATTGTCGATGCGAGGGCGAGTTTAGGCGAGATGGGCATGGCGGAGGTGAACATTAACCTTGACCGTGTGGGTGGGCAGAAAATGTCTGAGTTTTCCCGTACCAATATCGGCAAACCTATGGCGACGTCTTACAGCGAATACAGCCGTGATGAGCAAGGCAAGGCAAAGCAAACACAAGAGATTATCAGTGTTGCGACGATTCAATCCCAACTTGGAGATCGTTTTCGTATTACGGGTGCAGGCTCCTATCAAGAAGCACAACAATTAGCCCTGTTACTGCGAGCGGGCTCTATGACGGCGCCAGTGACTATTGTTGAAGAGCGCACTATTGGCCCGACGCTGGGTGCTGAAAACATTGAAAACGGTTTTGCGGCCCTTGGTTTAGGGATGGGGATTACCTTGCTGTTTATGGCGCTTTGGTATCGCCGTCTCGGCTGGGTGGCGAATATAGCGCTGATCTCCAATATGGTGATCCTGTTTGGTTTACTGGCGCTTATCCCTGGCGCTGTGTTGACCTTACCTGGTATTGCGGGTTTGGTGTTAACAGTCGGTATGGCGGTTGATACCAACGTACTGATTTTCGAGCGAATAAAAGATAAGTTAAAGGAAGGTCGCAGTTTTGCGCTGGCAATTGATACGGGGTTTGATAGCGCGTTTTCTACCATTTTCGACGCCAACTTCACCACTATGATCACTGCTGTGGTGCTTTACTCCATAGGTAATGGTCCAATCCAAGGTTTTGCCTTGACCTTAGGTCTAGGTCTATTGACCAGCATGTTTACCGGTATCTTTGCTTCAAGGGCCTTGATCAACTTAGTTTATGGACGTGATGCTAGCCGTCATGTGAAGGTATAATCATGAAAAATATTAATCTAACTAAATGGCGTTATGTTTCGAGTGCTATCTCTATTTTGTTGATGCTAGTGTCGTTAACCATCATCGGCGTGAAAGGTTTTAACTGGGGCTTAGATTTTACTGGCGGTGTCGTCACCGAAGTGCAGATCGATAGAAAAATTACCAGCAGTGAATTGCAACCTTTACTCAACGCCGCTTATCAGCAAGAAGTGAGTGTAGTCTCCGCCAGTGAGCCGGGACGTTGGGTGTTGCGCTATTCCGATATAAAGAGTGCCGATACAGAGCAAGGTAATATCGATATTCAGCAGGTATTAGCGCCGCTTAACTCTGAAGTGCAAGTGCTTAACAGCAGTGTTGTCGGGCCGCAGATTGGTCAAGAATTGGCAGAGCAGGGCGGTTTGGCGTTGTTAGTCGCTATGCTGGCGATATTAGGTTATTTAAGTTATCGCTTCGAATGGCGACTCGCATCGGGTGCCCTATTCGCTTTAGTGCATGACGTAGTGTTCGTGCTGGCATTTTTCGCCTTGACTCAGATGGAGTTTAATTTAACGATACTTGCGGCTGTGCTGGCGATTTTAGGTTATTCCTTAAACGATTCGATCATTATCGCTGACCGTATTCGTGAATTATTGATTGCTAAGCCAAAGCTTGCTATTCAAGACATTAACAACCAAGCAATTGTGGCGACGTTTTCTCGCACTATGGTGACCTCAGGAACAACCTTAATGACGGTCGGTGCGCTGTGGATCATGGGCGGTGGGCCGCTGGAAGGATTTTCGATTGCAATGTTTATCGGTATATTAACCGGCACATTCTCTTCGATTTCAGTTGGTACCTCATTGCCTGAGTTATTAGGCTTAACGCCTGAGCATTATAAGGAACAAGTGATTTCTGAAACACCTTAGGGCTATGCCAATCGCTTAAATTAACAGCGAAAACAAAAAGGCCACTCGATTGAATGGCCTTTTTGTTAACACGATAAAATCAAGAAAAATTACTTTGCCTTTGGCAAAGCAATTTTCATTTCTGGTGATTGACGATAAATCACCAGAATATGACCAATAAGTTGCACTTTTGCGGATTGAGTTTCACGTACTATGGCATCAACGATGGCATTTTTTAGCTCTCTGTCGGCAGAGGCTACTTTCACTTTAATCAGTTCATGATAAGCGAGTGCGCTTTCAATTTCAGCGAGTACACCTTCAGTCAATCCATTGGCACCAAGCAGCACCACTGGCTTTAGCGGATGCGCTAGACCTTTTAAATGCTGTTTTTGTTTGGTTGTTAAGTTCATTTCTACCAACTTTTGCTGAGTTACTGTTGAAAAACGGCTATTCTACCCTTATATAGCCTTTGTGTAACTCTCAATTGTTGCGGATTTTAAATGTCAGGTATAAAACGTACGGCCAGTTCTAATCGCTGGATGCTAGAACACTTTGATGATCACTATGTCAAACTCGCCCAAAAAATGGGCTTGCGATCTCGCGCTGCGTTTAAGCTTGAGGAGATCCAGCAAAAGGATCAACTAATTCGCCCAGGCATGACTGTGGTTGATCTCGGTGCTGCTCCGGGAGGTTGGTCTCAAGTAGCAGTTAAATTAGCGGGAGATAGAGGTAAAGTCATCGCCTGTGACATTTTGCCTATGGATCCCATCGTCGGCGTCGATTTTTTGCAAGGGGATTTTCGTGAAGATAAAGTCCTTCAAGCATTACTTACTCGCGTCGGTGATGCTAAAGTTGACGTTGTGTTGTCTGATATGGCACCCAACATGAGTGGTTCAGATAGTGTTGATCAGCCCCGTGCCATGTATTTAGTGGAATTGGCGTTAGATATGTGCCATCAAGTATTGGCTCCTAATGGCTGTTTTGCGGTAAAAGTCTTTCAGGGGGAGGGCTTTGACGAATACATGAAAGCGGTAAAAGCAGTGTTTAAAGTCGTTAAAACACGTAAACCAGACTCTTCACGGGCTCGTTCCCGCGAAGTCTATCTTGTGGCGACTGGGTACAAGTTGTAGTAACCTAGCGTTAATAATCGCAAGACTTAATGAGGTCTAGTAATTTGAGTGACATGGCAAAAAATCTAATACTCTGGGTTGTCATCGCCGTTGTGCTGATGTCAGTGTTTCAGGGTTACTCCCCCTCTTCTTCGTCATCGCAGAAGATGGATTATTCTACCTTCTTAGATAATGTCCGTGATGGACAGGTCGCAACTGTTGAAGTTAAGAGCGACCAACGTACTATTGAAGGTGCTAAACGAACTGGTGAAAAATTCACTACTATCATGCCGTTATATGACCAAGATTTAATTAATGATCTTGATCGTAAAGGCATCACTATGAAGGGCCAAGAAGCCGAAGAGTCAGGGTTCCTTACCCAAATCTTCATCTCTTGGTTCCCAATGTTATTGCTTATCGGGGTATGGATTTTCTTCATGCGCCAGATGCAAGGCGGCGGTGGCAAAGGCGCTATGTCCTTTGGTAAGAGCAAAGCCAAGCTGATGAGCGAAGATCAGATTAAAACTACTTTTGCCGATGTTGCTGGTTGTGACGAAGCAAAAGAAGAAGTGAAAGAGCTGGTTGATTACCTGCGTGACCCAACTAAATTCCAAAAATTGGGCGGCCGAATTCCAACGGGCGTACTGATGGTGGGTCCTCCAGGTACAGGTAAAACCTTGCTGGCGAAAGCCATTGCGGGTGAATCTAAAGTCCCTTTCTTCACTATTTCAGGTTCTGATTTCGTGGAAATGTTTGTTGGTGTCGGTGCATCCCGTGTGCGTGACATGTTTGAACAAGCGAAAAAGTCGGCACCTTGTATTATCTTCATCGATGAAATCGATGCTGTCGGTCGTCAACGTGGTGCGGGTTTAGGTGGTGGTCATGATGAACGTGAGCAAACACTGAACCAAATGCTGGTTGAGATGGATGGCTTCGAAGGTAATGAAGGCGTTATTGTTATCGCGGCAACTAACCGTCCAGACGTACTCGATTCTGCGTTATTACGTCCGGGTCGTTTTGACCGTCAAGTGGTCGTTGGTTTACCAGACGTTCGTGGTCGTGAGCAGATTTTGAAAGTGCATATGCGTAAAGTGCCGCTTTCTGAAGATGTGAAGGCGAGTGTGATTGCCCGTGGTACGCCAGGTTTCTCGGGTGCTGATTTAGCTAACTTAGTGAACGAAGCTGCCTTGTTTGCGGCTCGCGGAAATCGCCGAGTTGTAGGCATGGAAGAATTTGAGCGTGCAAAAGATAAAATCATGATGGGTGCTGAGCGCCGTTCTATGGTGATGTCTGAAGCCGAAAAAGAAATGACTGCTTACCATGAAGCGGGCCATGCGATTGTGGGTTGTTTAGTGCCAGAGCACGATCCTGTGCACAAGGTGACTATCATTCCTCGCGGCCGTGCCTTAGGTGTGACTTTCTTCTTACCTGAAGCTGACTCAGTGAGCCAGAGCCGTCGTAAGCTAGAAAGCCAAATTTCGGTCGCCTACGGTGGTCGTTTAGCAGAAGAGCTTATCTACGGTACTGAGAAAGTGTCGACTGGCGCATCACAGGACATCAAATACGCGACATCTATTGCGCGTAACATGGTGACTCAGTGGGGCTTCTCGGACAAGTTAGGTCCATTGCTGTATGCAGAAGAAGATGGTGAAGTCTTCTTAGGTCGCAGCATGGGTAAAGCCAAAGCGATGTCCGATGAAACTGCAACCATTATCGATGCTGAAGTAAAGGTCTTTATCGACAAAAACTACGCTAGAGCGAGACAGATATTGACGGATAACCTCGATATTCTGCACTCAATGAAAGAAGCTTTAATGAAGTATGAAACCATTGATTCACTTCAAATTGACGATTTAATGAAACGTCGTGAAGTGCGTCAGCCTGCTGATTGGCAAGTGGATGACAATGGTTCTAACGATAAAGGCAATGGTCATGGTGAACCAGCAGCGAAAGCTGAAGACAGTGTGACTGCACCTGCTGAGCCAGAACTGAAAGATCCTGATGAATCTCCAGCTAAGTAATGTGTTGTGAAACCAAAGAAAACCCCGTAAAGGGGTTTTCTTGTTTTACCTTGTTAGCAATTTGACTGCGCTGTCATTGATACTCTCTGCCACCATTGATATTTATCTTCTGACATTGGTCTTTTCGGATAGAAAATGAAGGCTTGAAATTAATGACGCCAGTTATGCCAGTGAGTAAAATCGTAAGTGTTCGTATTACAGGAGTAAATGCGTGTTTGAACTGATTGCTGGCACTAAACGCCTCGCGTTATCTTCACCCATTGTGATGGGGATTCTTAATGTCACTCCCGATTCTTTTTCCGACGGTGGTCAATATTCTTCCTATGAGCTTGCCTGTCAGCATGCAGATGACATGGTGGCTCAAGGCGCGGGAATGATAGACATTGGCGGTGAGTCGACAAGACCTGGCGCTGCCGAGGTGAGCTTAGCCGATGAACTTGCGCGGGTGATCCCGTTAGTGAAATATGTTGCGGCGCACCATGATGTGTGGATTTCGGTTGATACCAGTAAGCCTGAAGTCATGCGTCAAGCTGTTGCTGCGGGCGCGCATTTGATTAACGATGTGCGCGCCCTGATGGAGCCTGGTGCGCTTGAAGCTGCTGCAGAGTTGCAAGTCCCCATATGCTTAATGCATATGCAAGGTGAACCCAAAAGCATGCAATTTGCACCGACTTACCATAATGTTATTGAAGAAGTTTCTGTCTTTTTAACTGAGCGGATTGAAGCTTGCTTGCGAGCAGGGATCCCCCGTGAATTATTAATACTCGATCCGGGATTTGGTTTTGGTAAAAGCTTAGAACATAACTATGAATTACTGGCGAAGCTCGACTGTTTTGCCCAGTTTGATTTACCGATATTGATAGGATTGTCTCGTAAGAGCATGATAGGAAACCTCTTAGCAAAACCGACCTCAGAACGTCTTGCTGGGAGCCTTGCTGGCGCTATGATAGCGGCCCAAAAGGGCGCTCATATCATTCGTGTGCATGATGTTACTGAAACTGTGGATATGCTCAAGGTGTTACAAGCGACACAAGCGTATTTTTAAGCATCGTTATGCTCTCGTTAAGCATTTAATTAATATTATGATCCCAAATCATTGGGACACATTTGAGTTTGTGGAGCGATATGAAAGAACGTAAATTTTTTGGAACTGACGGTATTCGGGGAAAAGTCGGTTCAGGTCAAATGACGCCTGAGCTCGCGCTTAAGTTAGGTTGGGCGGCGGGGCGCGTGTTATCCCGCAGTGGTACCAAAAAGGTGATTATAGGGAAAGATACCCGTATTTCGGGCTATATGTTTGAGTCAGCATTAGAAGCTGGCCTTTCTGCTGCAGGCCTTAATGTGATGTTAATGGGACCTATGCCAACGCCAGCTGTAGCCTATTTGACGCGCACGTTTCGCGCCGAAGCTGGGGTGGTGATCAGCGCGTCACACAATCCGTATTACGATAATGGTATTAAGTTTTTCTCCACCGATGGCAGTAAGTTAGACGATAACCTAGAGCTAGAAATTGAAGCTGAGCTTGAAAAGCCCCTCGTTTGTGTTGAGTCGCATCTATTGGGGAAGGTATCGCGTATTGAAGATGCCCGTGGCCGTTATATTGAGTATTGCAAAGGTAATTTTCCTGCAGAACACACGTTAACTGGGCTAAAAATTGTGGTTGATTGTGCCCATGGCGCAACTTATCACATAGCGCCAGCTGTGTTTCGTGAGTTAGGCGCCGAGGTGATTGCCATTGGTGATAAACCCAACGGGGTGAACATCAATGATAAAGTGGGCGCGACGTCCATGGGCAAAATTTGTGAAACCGTTCTAGCCGAAAGTGCCGATTTAGGTATTGCACTCGACGGTGACGGTGACCGTATTATGATGGTCAACAGCAAAGGCGAAGTGATCGACGGCGATCAAATTTTATATATTCTGGCCTGTGATGCGAAATCCCGTGGCGTATTACGCGGTGGTGTAGTTGGTACGTTAATGTCAAACCTTGGGCTTGATCTCGCCTTGCAAGCATTAGACATCCCCTTTGCGCGTTCGAAAGTGGGCGACCGTTATGTGATGGAACTACTTAAAGAACTCGATTGGCGCATAGGCGGTGAAAATTCAGGGCATATCCTCAATCTTGATCACGGCACAACTGGTGATGGCATAGTTGCGGGGATTTTAGTGTTAGCGGCTATGCGTCGTCAGAATGCCACGCTAGAAGAACTGACTTCTGCGATGGAAATGTTGCCGCAGGTGTTAGTCAATGTGCGCTTTGAAGGCGAGCACGACCCTCTTAAGTCAGATAAAGTTAAAGCGGCGCAGGCACAGGTTGAATCTCAACTGGGCGTGCGTGGCCGAGTATTATTACGTAAGTCAGGTACTGAACCTTTGATCCGTGTCATGGTTGAAGGTGACGATCATAGTGCAGTATTGGCGCACGCAAATTTGATTGCGGATGCGGTAAAATCGGCAAGCTAATATTTGCTAATTTTGTAATGAGTGCGGCTGATACCAATTTAAAATTAAGGTGTTAGCTGCACAAATGAACAGAAAACAGCTTTGGCGTGTAAAAAATAAGCATTCCAACCTGATATCTGAAAAAATTCGAATTTAGCTATTGTAACTTAATAAGTGGTTCGCTATTATTCACGCCGCTTTCAGAGGAGACAGTGATGGCACTCAGACGTCCTATGGTAGCTGGCAATTGGAAGATGAACGGCAGTGCGGCATTAGCGCAAGAGTTGTTCAAAAAATTTGCCTCTAAGCTCCAAAATGATTCAGCTGAAGTGGTTTTATGCCCGCCTTCTATCTATCTAGAGAGCGTTAGGCAACTGCTAGAAGCAAACAAGGAAGCGTTAGACGGTTCACTTGTTAGGATGGGCGCACAAAACCTTAGTCAACATGACTTTGGCGCTTATACCGGAGAAGTTTCAGGTCAGATGCTCAAAGATTCAGGATGTCGATATGTAATTATCGGGCATTCAGAACGTCGCCGTATGTACGGAGAGACGAGTAATATCGTAGCGGAGAAATTCGCCGCTGCACAAAAGCATGGCTTAACCCCAATTTTATGTGTGGGTGAGTCAGGTCCAGCACGAGAAGCAAGACGCACCTTCGAGGTGATTGCTGAAGAGTTGGATATAGTGATCCAGAAAAATGGCACTATGGCTTTTGATAACGCTATTATCGCCTACGAGCCGCTTTGGGCTGTAGGAACAGGTAAAAGTGCTACACCAGAGCAGGCACAAGAAGTTCATGCGTTTATTCGCAAACGCCTCTCTGAAGTGTCTCCGTTTATCGGAGAAAATATCAGGATTCTCTACGGTGGTAGTGTGACACCGAGTAATGCTGCAGATTTATTTGCCCAACCTGATGTTGATGGTGGACTGATTGGCGGTGCTAGCTTAAACTCTAGCGAGTTTTTAAGTCTGTGTACCATAGCGATGAGCGCATAATATGTATGAAGTTCTAGTAGTTATTTACTTGTTGGTTGCATTAGGTCTAATAGGCTTAGTATTAATTCAGCAAGGTAAGGGAGCTGACATGGGGGCCTCTTTTGGCGCCGGTGCATCAGGTACTCTTTTTGGTTCAAGCGGTTCAGGTAATTTCCTGACACGCAGTACGGCGATTCTTGCCATTGCGTTTTTCACTTTAAGTCTGCTTATTGGTAACTTAAGTGCAAACCACGCAAAAAATGAAGATTCATGGAAAGATTTAGGTTCAGACACTGAACAGGTTACCCAACCAGTTGAGCAAGGAACCCAAAAGTCAGAAACGAAAATTCCTGACTAGTAAAAGGTGTCGCCGAGGTGGCGAAATTGGTAGACGCGCAGCCTTGAGGTGGCTGTGACCTAACGGTCGTGCGGGTTCAAGTCCCGCTCTCGGCACCAAATATAACTAAGATAGGCGAGATAAGTTCTCTCTTAGTTATTGCAAGAAATGACGATAGTCAATATACTTGCACACAGTTGACGCGGGGTGGAGCAGCATGGTAGCTCGTCGGGCTCATAACCCGAAGGTCGTCGGTTCAAATCCGGCCCCCGCAACCAACTCCTAGTAACGAATAGTGTTTGAATTCGTTATGGTTTACAGGTTCTTGAAATTAATGACCTCGTGATTACGGGGTTTTTTGTTATCTGGGACTTTTACATTTGTCGCATGCTTCGTATGTGGCGTTGTACTAGGGCTATTAAGCCCTTTTTTGTTTTTTCGGGGGTCAATCTTGGCAACGTTAGAATTCAGACTGGCAGAAATGCTCAAAGTACCTGTGGAAGCATTAGGCTTTCAGCTGTGGGGCATTGAATATGTTCAAGCGGGTAAGCATTCCACACTGCGAGTGTTCATTGATGGTGAGAATGGTATCAATATTGAAGATTGTGCCAATGCAAGTCGCCAAGTCAGTGCTGTACTCGATGTTGAAGATCCTATTTCTACAGAATATACCCTAGAGGTTTCTTCGCCAGGTGTAGATAGACCCTTATTTACTGCTGAGCAGTACGCGGGCTATGTAGGCGAGGATGTAAAGCTTCAATTGACTATGCCGGTTGACGGCAGTCGTAATTTAAAAGGCGCCATCACTGCGGTCGACGGGCAAATGCTCTCGCTGAAAGTGAATGGTAAAGAGTTAGTTGTCGCATTGGATAATATCCGCAAAGGCAACTTAATCGCTAAGTTTTGATGGTTTCAAGGTGAACGAGGCAAGACGAGATGAATAAAGAGATTCTGCTAGTCGCTGAGGCGGTTTCAAATGAAAAGGCCGTTCCACGCGAGAAAATTTTTGAAGCGCTAGAGATTGCTCTGGCCACAGCAACCAAGAAAAAGTACGAAGGTGATATTGACGTTCGTGTTGCTATCGACCGTAAAACCGGTGGTTATGATACTTTCCGTCGTTGGATGGTAGTTGATGATCACGGTGAAGCGTTAGAAAACCCTTATCGTGAAATCACGTTAGAAGCGGCACGTTACGAAAATCCGGACATCCAACCTGGCGAGTTTATCGAAGACGATATCGAGTCAGTGGTGTTTGACCGTATTACCACTCAAACCGCTAAGCAAGTGATCGTACAGAAAGTACGTGAAGCTGAACGTGCACAAGTGGTTGAGCAGTTCCAAGATCAAGAAGGTGAGTTAATCACTGGTGTGGTCAAAAAAGCGACTCGCGAGAGCGTAGTGGTTGACTTAGGCAATAACGCTGACGGCGTATTGTTCCGTGAAGACTTAATTTCACGCGAATCTTTCCGTCCTGGTGACCGTGTGCGTGCATTATTGTACTCAGTACGTCCAGAAGCTCGTGGTGCACAGTTATTCTTAAGCCGTACTAAACCTGAAATGCTGATCGAGCTTTTCCGTGTTGAAGTGCCTGAAATCGCTGACGAACTGATTGAAATCATGGGCGCTGCTCGTGATCCAGGCGCTCGCGCTAAGATTGCCGTTAAGTCGAATGATCGCCGTATCGATCCTATCGGTGCGTGTGTGGGTATGCGCGGTGCGCGTGTACAAGCCGTTTCGAATGAACTGGGTGGCGAACGTGTTGATATCGTGTTGTGGGATGATAATCCAGCACAATACGTGATCAATGCCATGGCGCCAGCCGATGTTGCCTCTATCATAGTCGACGAAGATAACCATTCTATGGATATCGCTGTTGAAGCCGATAGTTTGGCACAAGCCATTGGACGTAATGGCCAGAACGTACGTTTAGCAACACAACTGACTGGTTGGGTTCTGAACGTTATGACAGTGGAAGATATGAATAAGAAACATCAGGCAGAAAGTGCCAAGGTGGTTGATTTATTTGTTAACTCACTGGATGTCGATGAAGATTTTGCACAAGTACTGGCAGATGAGGGCTTTACGTCGCTCGAAGAAGTTGCCTATGTGCCTGTGTCTGAACTATTGGCGATTGACGGTTTTGACGAAGATCTCGTCGAAGCTTTACGTGAACGTGCAAAAGCGGCGATCTCAACTCGAGCTCTCGCTACTGAAGAAGCACTGGATGGTGTGGAGCCAAGTGAAGAGTTGCTAGCACTTGAAGGTGTTGAAAGACACTTAGCCTATGTTTTCGCTAGCAAAGGTATTGTGACTCTAGAAGACTTGGCTGAACAAGGCATTGATGATTTGATCGAAATTGAAGAATTGACAGAAGAAAAAGCAGGTGAGCTCATCATGGCAGCCCGCAATATCTGTTGGTTTGGCGAAGAAGCATAAGTCGATCAACAGGGGGATTTAACTGATGGCAGATACTACCGTAGAGAAATTGGCCACGGAAGTGGGTAAAAGTGTTGAACGTCTGATTGAGCAATTCTCTCAGGCTGGAATTAAGAAAGGCCAAGCTGATAAAGTGACTGAAGCTGAAAAGCAGCAGTTACTGGATTATCTGAAAAAGCAGCACGGTGGCGAAAATGCGCCAACGAAAATGACGCTGCAGCGTAAAACCGTATCGACCCTAAGTGTGGCCGGTAATGGTGGTCAATCTAAAGATGTTAAAGTTGAAGTTCGTAAAACACGAACTTTCGTTAAGCGTGATGCTAATGAGGCTACTCTGAAGGCTGAAGAAGAAGCGAAGGCCGAAGCAGAAGCTTTGGCAAAAGCAAAGGCCGAAGCAGAAGCTGCTGCGGCAGCAAAAGTGAAAGCTGAAGCAGATGCTAAGGCAAAAGTGGAAGCAGAAGCCAAGGCGAAAGCTAAAGCAGCAGCCGAAGTGAAAGTGGTTAAAGATATGTCACCAGAAGCAGAAGCGGCTCGTCTAGAAGCTGAACGTTTGAAAGCGGCGCAAGAAGCGGCAACCAAACGTAAGCAAGACGAAGAAGCGGCTAAAGCGGCAGAAACTGCTCGCTTACTCGCTGAAGAACATTCTAAGCGCTGGGCCGAAGAAGAGCGCCAACGTTTAGAAGCCGAGAAAAACGGTGATCATCACATCACGACATCTAAAGTAGCTCGTGCTGCTGAAGATACTTCTGATCTAGATGAAGAAAAACGCGGACGTCGTGCTCGTAACAAGAGCAACGCGAAAAAACGTGGCGGCAAAGATGCCCGTGACGGCCGTGAAAAACACATGCGTAACCGTAGCACTGCACCTGAGTCTATGGCGCATGGCTTCAATAAACCTGTGGCAGCAGTGAGCCGTGATGTGCGTATCGGTGAAACTGTTACTGTTTCTGAACTTGCGCATTTAATGGCAGTGAAAGCGACTGAAATCATCAAACAGATGATGAAAATGGGTTCTATGGTCACGATCAACCAAGTGTTAGATCAAGAGACTGCCCAGCTAGTTGCTGAAGAAATGGGTCACAAAGTTGTGCTTATCCGTGAAAACGAACTTGAGCACCAAGTGCTACAAGACCGTGATGATGAAGATGGCATTAAGCTAGAATCTCGTGCACCGGTTGTGACTATCATGGGTCACGTTGACCACGGTAAGACTTCGTTACTCGACTACATTCGCCGCGCTAAAGTGGCTGCTGGCGAAGCCGGTGGTATTACTCAGCATATCGGTGCATACCATGTTGAAACTGAAAATGGCATGATCACTTTCCTTGATACTCCTGGTCACGCCGCGTTTACCGCAATGCGTGCCCGTGGTGCCAAGGCAACGGATATTGTTGTGCTAGTTGTTGCTGCCGATGACGGTGTAATGCCGCAAACAATCGAAGCTATTCAACATGCTAAAGCTGGTAACGTGCCATTAATCGTGGCTGTGAACAAGATGGATAAACCGGAAGCGGATATCGATCGCGTTAAGAGCGAATTGTCACAACACGGTGTTATGTCTGAAGATTGGGGTGGAGACAACATGTTTGCCTTCGTTTCAGCTAAGACAGGTGAAGGCGTTGACGAACTGTTAGAAGGTATCTTACTGCAAGCTGAAGTTCTCGAACTGAAAGCGGTACGTGATGGTATGGCTGCCGGTGTGGTCATTGAATCACAATTGGACAAAGGTCGCGGCCCTGTGGCTACGATTCTGGTTCAAGAAGGTACGCTGCGCCAAGGTGATATCGTTCTGTGTGGTCTTGAGTACGGTAAAATTCGTGCAATGAAAGACGAAAACGGTCGTTCAATCACTGAAGCGGGTCCATCTATTCCTGTTGAAATTCTAGGTCTGTCAGGCGTTCCGTCTGCAGGTGATGAAGCAACAGTCGTACGTGACGAACGTAAAGCTCGCGAAGTTGCCCTGTATCGTCAAGGTAAGTTCCGTGATGTGAAACTGGCACGTCAGCAAAAATCTAAGCTAGAAAACATGTTTGCGAACATGACAGACGGCGAAGTGAAAGAACTGAACATCGTTCTTAAAGCGGACGTACAAGGTTCACTGGAAGCGATTACTGATTCGTTAACAGGTTTGTCTACCGACGAAGTGAAAGTGAACATCATCGCTCGCGGTGTGGGTGCACTGACTGAAACGGATGCAACCTTAGCGGCTGCCTCTAACGCTATCATGGTTGGCTTTAACGTACGTGCCGATGCACAAGCCCGTAAGACTATCGAAAGTGAAAGTGTTGATTTACGTTACTACAGCGTTATCTATAATTTGATTGATGAAGTTCGTGCAGCAATGACAGGTATGTTGTCTCCTGTGTTCAAACAACAAATTATCGGTCTGGCTGAAGTTCGTGATGTGTTCAAGTCACCTAAGCTGGGTGCAATTGCTGGCTGTATGGTGACCGAAGGTACCATCAAGCGTAGCGCGCCAATTCGCGTACTACGTGATAACGTTGTTATCTACGAAGGTGAACTCGAATCGCTACGTCGCTTTAAAGACGACGTTGCTGAAGTTCGCAATGGTATGGAATGTGGTATTGGCGTTAAGAACTACAACGATGTTCGCGTAGGCGATCAAATCGAAGTATTCGAAACCGTCGAGATTGCTCGTACTCTGTAACGATAATAAGGGCGGCTTTAGCCGCCCTTATCAATTTAAGCTATGGTAAGAAATATTATGGCAAAAGAATTCAGTCGTACTCGTCGAATCGCTCAGCAGCTTCAGCAAGAACTTGCTCAAGTGCTACAGCGCGACATGAAAGATCCTCGTATTGGCTTTGTGACTGTGAATGACGTCGACGTCTCTCGCGATCTCAGCTATGCCAAAGTGTTTGTGACTTTTTTTGAAGAAGACAAAGCTGTCGTTCAAGAAAAGCTAAACGCTTTGATCAGCGCAGCTCCTTATATCCGCACTTTAGTGGCGGGTCGTATGAAGCTGCGTGTCATGCCTGAACTGCGTTTTATCTACGATAGCTCGCTGGTTGAAGGTATGCGCATGTCTAACTTAGTTAGCCAAGTGATCAACCAAGACAAAGCGAAGCAACAGCAATTTGGCAGCGAAGACGCATCGGTTGAAGATGAAGTCTTAGGTGATGATATTGCTGATGACGCAGATGAAACGGAAGGTAAAGATTAATGGCTCGTCGTCCAAAAGGTCGTTTTATCGATGGGATAGTGCTGCTGGATAAATCCACTGGCATGAGTTCTAACTTTGCATTGCAAAGGGTAAAGCGCTTTTTTAATGCGAATAAAGCTGGGCATACGGGCGCACTCGATCCGTTAGCGACAGGTATGTTACCTGTATGCTTAGGTGAAGGGACTAAGTTTTCTCAGCATTTATTGGATGCCGATAAACGCTACTTAGTCACGGCAAAGCTTGGCGAACGGACAGATACCAGTGATTCCGATGGTGAAGTGGTGCAAACCCGCGCCATTGATTTTACCGAGGCGCAGCTATTAACTGCGCTTGATTTCTTCCGTGGTGAAACTCAGCAAGTGCCTTCTATGTATTCCGCGCTGAAATATCAGGGTCAGCCCCTGTATAAATATGCCCGTGAAGGCATAGAAGTGCCGCGTGAATCTCGCCCTATTACGGTATTTGAGCTAAATTTCATCGGTCTTGAAGGCGATGAGCTGACCTTAGACATTCATTGCTCTAAGGGCACTTATATTCGCACTATCATAGACGATCTCGGTGAGATGCTCGGTTGTGGCGCCCATGTGATTATGCTGCGCCGCACCCAAGTTGCACAGTATCCCTATGCCAGAATGGTCACTTTAGAACAACTTGAAACGCTAGTTGCTCAAGCACATGAACAACAGATAGATCCGAGCGTATTACTCGACCCTCTGTTATTGCCTATGGACACGGCCGTGGCCGATTTTCCAGAGGTGAATGTGCCGGATGCGATAGCTCCTTACTTAATGCAAGGTCAAGCGGTTCGTGTACCGGTTAATGCAGAATTGAAAACCGATGAGTTGGTACGTATCACTTTAGGTGATATTCGCCGATTTGTGGGGATTGGCACAATGAACGAAGATGGCTTATTAGCGCCGAAACGACTCATTGTTATCCATGACGAACCTGCAGAAACGCATTAGCCCGCTATCCATCGACAAATGATTAAATTAGTTGATGCATTAGTCACCGCCTTTTATTGCGCTAGGGTGGGTTTATGGGTAAAATAGCGCGCCCTCTGGCTGAGTTAGTGATCGGCTAGAGATTCATATTATTTATTTGGAGATATACATGTCACTAAGTCCTGAAGCAAAAGCAAAAATTTTGGCTGATTTTGGCCGTTGTGAAAACGACACTGGTTCAACTGAAGTTCAAGTTGCTTTGTTAACTGCGCAAATCAACCATTTGCAAGATCACTTCAAAGAGCACATTCATGATCACCACTCACGTCGTGGTCTGTTACGTATGGTTAGCTCACGTCGTAAGTTAACTGCTTACCTGAAACGTACTGATTTAGCACGTTACACTGCTCTGATCCAAAAGTTAGGTCTACGTCGTTAATTTCGCGTCGACTAACGTGAAAAAGGAGGCTTAGCCTCCTTTTTTATTGTCTAAAATTCAACAGAATATTGATTGTGCAAACGAGAGATATACAGAAGTTACAGCCAAAATCAGTCTAACGTTTAGGTCCGTTATGCTTAGCTTAATGTGATTAAGCATCGAATTGATTAAGTGCCAATGTAAGTATCCTAAGCCCCACGTAAACCATCAAGACTGCTTATTGTTGCTGTTTGTGTTGCTATATACAGCGCTTCAAATTCTGCTTGGGGTAGAGGCTGACTAAAATAGAAACCTTGGCCGACTTGGCACTGATTTTCTTTCAACCAATCCAATTGCTGCTCGTTTTCAATGCCTTCGGCCACAATGGTCAAATTAAGCTGCTTTCCCAACATTAAAATGGTCGATGCAATTGCGCTATCCCCTGGTAGATCGGAAACGAAACAACGATCGATTTTCATGGTAGTGATAGGCAAATGGCGCAGGTAAGAGAGTGAAGAATACCCTGTGCCAAAGTCATCGACTGCAATACCAAATCCGGCTGATTTCAATTGTTCAAGCTTAGCGATAGCGAGTTCAATGTCGTTCATCAACGAGGTTTCAGTGATTTCAATTTCCAGCAACTCGGGTTGGATTTGATAGCGTAATGCCATCTGTTTGATATCGGGAACTAAACTAGCATCGGCAAATTGCTGTGAGGCAACATTAATTGCAATTGGGATGGCATAGTTATATTTTTTCTGCCATTCCCTAAGTACTTTACAGCTTTGCTCTATCACCCAACGACCTATAGGAATGATGATACCGGTCTCTTCCGCGACGGGAATAAAGGAAATGGGGCTGATGAGTCGTCCGTCTTTTTGCCAACGGATCAAGGCTTCACAGGCGATGACTTTACCTGTTTGCAGATCAAGTTTCGGTTGGAAATACAGTAAAAATTCATTGTTTTTTAACGCATCATGTAAAGATGCTTCAGTGCGTAAACGAACTGCTGCTCGCTCAGTCATCTGTTGTTTGAAGAAGGCCCATTGATTCGAGCCTGCAGCTTTCGCGCTGTACATGGCAATGTCAGCGTGACGGATCAAATCTTCAGCGCTGTTACCGTCTTCGGGATAAATAGAAATCCCAATCGATGCCGCAGGATGAATTGCATGTTCATTTAATTGAATCGGGACATTGAGCTGGATCAGTAGCTTATCTACAAAATCTGCCGCTTGGTCTGGGGTGTGAACTGTATCGGCTAGAATAACAAATTCATCGCCACCTAAGCGGGAAACTGTGCCTTTATCACCAACGAATCGTTCGAGAATGCGGGCGATACGAGCGAGGAATTGATCGCCTAATGCGTGGCCAAGGGAATCGTTGATATTCTTAAAACGGTCTAAGTCGATAAACATCAATGCAAAGCTGCGTTTGTGTACTCGCGAGCGTTGGATAGTGACTGCGATGGTTTCAAGCAATAATGTGCGGTTCGGTAAGCCAGTTAGCGGATCTCGGGTCGCCATTTTGCGCAGTTTGGACTGGGTTTGGCTAAATTGAATAAGAATTTGGTTGAATTTTGAGGTTACCAAGCCGAGTTCATCATCCTTGTGTGCGTTGGACATAGGTAAGAGATTTTCATCCGGAGAGTCGGGTTCGATCTTATCGATGGCTTCACTGATGCGTGCAATAGGCTGAGTCAGGAAGCGATGGAATACCACGGAAAGTACTAAGGTGAGTAAGAGTGCACGAGCGAGAGTAGCAAAAAAACTAAATCTTAACTGCGAGAAGAGGGTGTTTGTGAGTTCTTGGGTATCGTAGAAAACCGTTAATGTACCAATGAGTTGCTGTTGTTGGGTACCTTCAAAATAAAAAGGCCTATACAAAGGGCGAGAAATTTCTTTGAGATCATCAAATAATTTATTACTTAAACTGATAAAAGTCTGTGAGTTATTCTGCTTATTATTACTGACAGAAACAAACATTGAGCCATCGTCCAGCTCAATCACCGCCGAGCCAACATGTTCGACTTTGATGGCACCCTCTAAAGTTTGACGGGCTAAATTATCATCTAATGCCCATACGGCATTTGCTGCAGGTTGTTCAACTGAATCAAGGAGTTCTTGCTGAGTGGTCGTGAGTTGTTGTTTGGTTGATACGACGACTAAAGCGATTTCAACAATAAAAATGGCAATGGCAAAAAATAGGGCAGTAAATACGACTAGGTTAGTTTGTTTCCACGTCAGTGACTTAAAACGGCCTGTCATCGGGCGCATCCTTCATGATAATTATTCACCATCGGCGAGATTTTCCGTATCAATATAAACCGCAACTCTTTGTTGATTTAACCACTTTAGTGAAAAGTTACGTATTTGTCATCATTATCTGCTCTTTATCTATTGATCCGAATTGCAGTATACTTACGCGCGTAATTCAAGGTCATTAATTAAGGAATGGGTCACGTGAATCCTATTGTAAAGAGTTTTGAGTATGGTCAACATACAGTCACCCTGGAAACAGGTGTTATAGCGCGTCAAGCTGATGCAGCCGTTTTAGCGAGTATGGGTGACACGACAGTGTTAGTCACTGTTGTCGGTAAAAAAGATGCAGATGCAGGCCGTGACTTTTTCCCTCTGACTGTTAACTATCAAGAAAAAACCTACGCAGCGGGTAAAATTCCTGGTGGTTTCTTTAAGCGTGAAGGCCGTCCTTCAGAAGATGAGACATTAATCGCTCGTCTGATCGACCGTCCAATTCGCCCTCTTTTCCCTAATGGTTTCAAAAACGAAGTTCAAGTTATCATTACCGTAGTATCTGTCGATCCACAAATCGAGCCAGATATCATCTCCATGATCGGTACTTCTGCGGCACTGGCTATTTCTGGTATTCCATTCAGCGGTCCTTTAGGTGCTGCACGTGTGGGTTACATTGATGGCGAATACGTGTTGAACCCAAGTGTTGCACAACTTGCAACCAGTCAACTGAACTTAGTGGTTGCTGGTACTGCTGGTGCAGTATTAATGGTGGAATCAGAAGCCCAAGCATTACCAGAAGAAGTGATGTTAGGTTCTGTAGTTTACGGTCACGATCAACAACAAGTGGTTATCAAGGCGATTGCTGAATTTAAAGCAGAAGCCGGTAAACCAACTTGGGATTGGACTGCACCAACGCAAGATGCCGATTTAGTTGCCCAAATTAAAGAGCTTGCTGAAGCTGGTTTAGGTGATGCGTATAAAATCCAAGTTAAACAAGATCGTTATGCTCAAGTTTCTGTTGTTAAAGCAGCAGCAAAAGAAGCCTTGTTAGCGAGCAATCCAAGCGTTGATTTACGTGAAGTTGACAACTTACTGGGTAGCTTAGAGAAGAAAGTGGTTCGTGGTCGCATCATCCGTGGCGAGCCACGTATTGATGGTCGTGAACCAGACATGATCCGTGCCTTAAGTGTGTTAGCGGGCGTATTGCCACGTACTCACGGTAGCGCATTGTTCACTCGTGGCGAAACTCAAGCGTTGGTAACTTGTACTTTAGGTACTGAACGTGATGCACAGAAGATCGACAGCATCATGGGCGAGCGCACTAACCGTTTCATGCTGCACTATAACTTCCCTCCATACTCTGTTGGTGAAACAGGCATGGTGGGATCACCTAAGCGCCGCGAAATCGGTCATGGTAAGTTAGCTTGGCGCGGTATTAACGCTGTTATGCCTTCAGCGGCTGAATTCCCATACAGCGTACGCGTTGTATCTGAAATCACTGAATCTAACGGTTCAAGCTCTATGGCGTCAGTATGTGGTACTTCTCTCGCGCTGATGGATGCCGGTGTACCTATCAAGACTTCTGTAGCGGGTATCGCTATGGGTCTAGTGAAAGAAGGCGATGATTTCGTTGTTCTTTCTGACATCTTAGGTGATGAAGATCATTTAGGTGACATGGACTTTAAAGTTGCGGGTACGCGTGATGGTATTACTGCACTGCAGATGGATATCAAGATCGAAGGTATTACTAAAGAAATCATGGATATCGCACTGCAACAAGCCTATGGTGCACGTGTACATATTCTAAACGTGATGGATCAAGCGATTGGTTCACACCGTGATGATATTTCTGATCACGCTCCACGTATCACTGTTATCAAGATCAACCCAGAAAAAATCCGTGACGTTATCGGTAAAGGTGGCGCAGTTATCCGTGCTCTGACCGAAGAAACGGGCACTACGATTGAACTGGAAGATGATGGTACTGTGAAAATCGCTTCTTCAAACGGCGAAGCAACTAAAGAAGCTATCCGTCGTATCGAAGAAATCACTTCAGAAGTTGAAGTGGGTCGTATCTACAATGGTAAGGTTATCCGTATCGTTGATTTCGGCGCATTCGTGAATATTCTGCCGGGCAAAGACGGTTTAGTACACATTTCACAAATCAGTGATGAACGTGTTGCTAACGTGTCTGATCACCTTGAGCTGAACCAAGAAGTTGCCGTTAAGGTGATGGAAGTGGATCGTCAAGGCCGCGTACGTCTGTCAATTAAAGAAGCACAAACGAAAGAAGCTGCTGCTGAATAATGAGTCTTTGACTTATTTATAGGCACACACTTTTTAAGTGATTGCATCAAAAGGAGATCAAATGATCTCCTTTTTTGTTTTGGCATTAAGAAAGTCGGTATTAATCTTAATTCCCTAATAGCGGTCCTGTGGTGGGATTGCTATCATGAAGATTCTTCTGCGTATGTTGGGAATCTAAAAAGGTAGAAATGGATGAGTCTTAAAATTAGAACCGCTGTCGTTGCTGTGCTGGCGAGTGCCAGTCTGTTGTTAGCCGGATGCGCAACCACCCAGTCTCCTTTAGATAACCATAATGATGTTGAAGGTAAATTGGTTGTCGCGCCTGTCATGCCTGATTATAAAGTCGAAGTGACACTGGCAAAACTCAACGAGATTTTGGCTACGGTCGAACTGACGAATGAACAGAGAGCCAGATTTCATTACGATCGTGGTGTGATTTACGACAGTGTAGGCTTAAGACTGCTCGCACGGATTGATTTTATGCAAGCGTTAAAACTTCAGCCTGATCTTGCTGATGCCTATAATTTCCTTGGAATTTATTACACCCAAGAAGGTGAATACGACAGCGCCTATGAAGCCTTCGATGGCGTATTAGAGTTAGCACCTAATTATGATTATGCCTATTTGAATCGCGGTATTGCTTTGTACTATGGCGACCGCATTGATTTAGCGACTAAAGATATGCAGGCGTTTTATGCAGGCGATAATAAAGACGGTTATCGGGCATTATGGCTGTATTTGATTGATTTGAAAGCTGACTCCGTTGAAGCGAAAAAACAGTTAGCGCAGCATCGTCAGAATTTAGAAAATGATGCTTGGGCGACCGTTATCGTCGATTATTATTTAGGTAAAAAAAGCCGTGATGAGGTTTTTTCAGCCGCTAAAGTAGGCTTAACATATCCGAAAGAATATGCTGAACGTTTATGCGAAGCTTATTTTTACCTTGCAAAAATGGCGATAGAAACTAAGCAATATCAAGATGCTGCAAACTATTTTCGCTTAGCATTGGCAACCAATATCTATGATTTTGTCGAACATAGATATGCGCGTATTGAACTCGCCAAAGTCAAAGGTTTGCTCGAAGCCACAAAATAACCTCCCTCAGCCCGAGTTCATCTCGGGCTTTGCCTAGCCAAGCTCGAACTGAGGCGCTATAATTTGCGCCTTTTTAGCGATACAAGTGCATAGGTTAACATGTCAGGCAATAAAGTAGAGGTCGATAAACGTCGCACCTTCGCGATCATATCGCACCCCGACGCGGGTAAAACAACCATTACCGAAAAAGTGCTGTTATTCGGAAACGCTTTGCAGAAAGCGGGTACGGTTAAAGGCAAAAAATCGGGTCAGCATGCTAAGTCTGACTGGATGGAAATGGAAAAAGACCGTGGTATTTCTATTACTACGTCTGTCATGCAATTTCCCTATAGTGGCGCCCTTGTTAACCTACTCG
The DNA here is from genome assembly GCF_025654545.1 of Shewanella sp. SM20. Classification (NCBI taxonomy): domain Bacteria; kingdom Pseudomonadati; phylum Pseudomonadota; class Gammaproteobacteria; order Alteromonadales; family Shewanellaceae; genus Shewanella; species Shewanella sp. SM20. The sequence continues at coordinate 75,648 of NZ_JAKKRK010000001.1, forward strand.
ATACGCCTGGTCACGAAGACTTCTCTGAAGATACTTATCGTACTCTGACGGCCGTTGACTCATGTTTGATGGTGATCGACTCTGCTAAGGGTGTTGAAGACCGTACGATCAAGTTGATGGAAGTGACACGTCTGCGTGATACGCCGATTGTGACCTTTATGAACAAACTCGACCGCGATATCCGTGATCCTATTGATCTGATGGATGAAGTCGAAAGCGTGCTGAATATTGCCTGTGCACCTATTACTTGGCCTATTGGCAGTGGTAAAGAGTTCAAAGGTATTTACCACATACTGCGTGATGAAGTGGTCTTGTATCAAGGCGGTATGGGACACACGATCCAAGAGCGTCGTGTAATTAAAGGCATTAATAATCCTGATCTTGAGAAAGCGATTGGCAGTTATGCCGCTGATTTGCGCAATGAGATGGAATTAGTGCGCGGCGCGTCGCATGAATTTGACCATGCAGCTTTCTTGAAAGGCGAGTTGACGCCAGTGTTCTTCGGTACTGCGCTAGGTAACTTTGGTGTGGACCATATTCTTGACGGCATCGTCGAGTGGGCGCCTAAGCCATTACCGCGCGAAAGCGATACACGCGTTATCATGCCTGATGAAGAAAAATTCACCGGTTTCGTGTTCAAGATACAAGCAAACATGGATCCAAAACACCGTGACCGTGTCGCCTTTATGCGTGTGTGTTCTGGCCGTTACGAGCAAGGCATGAAAATGCACCATGTGCGTATTGGTAAAGATGTTAACGTTAGCGATGCATTAACCTTTATGGCGGGCGATCGTGAGCGCGCTGAAGAAGCTTACCCAGGCGATATCATCGGTTTACATAACCATGGCACTATCCGTATTGGCGATACTTTTACCCAAGGTGAAAAATTCCGTTTCACTGGCGTGCCTAACTTCGCCCCTGAAATGTTCCGCCGTATTCGTCTGCGCGATCCGCTTAAGCAAAAACAGCTCTTAAAAGGCTTAGTACAGTTGTCAGAAGAAGGCGCTGTGCAAGTATTCCGCCCAATCGATACTAACGATTTAATTGTTGGCGCCGTGGGTGTGCTGCAGTTTGAAGTGGTTGTTGGTCGTCTTAAGAGCGAATATAACGTTGAAGCCATTTACGAAGGTATTAGTGTTTCGACCGCTCGCTGGGTTTATTGTAAGGATGAGCGTAAGCTTGAAGAGTTCCGCCGCAAGTGTAGCCAAAACTTAGCACTCGATGGTGGTGACAACTTAACCTATATTGCGCCAACTATGGTCAACCTGAATCTTTCGATGGAAAGGTATCCTGATATTGAGTTTGCAAAAACCCGCGAGCACTAATTAGGTTCGGTTTAGAATAGTTGTTGAAATGGCGGTGAATTCACCGCCATTTTTGTATCTAATGAAATCTAAAAACGGTTCTGGATGTGAATGATGGCGAATTGGATCACAAAAACATGGCAGGTTTATATTCAGTGGTGCGACCGCATGGGGCTGACACCCGAAAATCGTCGTTGTTGTATGCCACGCCTTGAAGATCCGCCATTAGCGGTAAAATGTGCCAAAGCTTTGGTGGTTGACGAAACGGTATCACCACCTGAACCTCATTCAATTGGTAAATCGACCGCAGAGTGAGGCATTTACTGTGATTGATACCCACGCCCATTTGGATTTTGCCGAGTTTGATGTTGACCGCGACGATGTGGTGTTACGAATGCACAGTGTTGGCGTAGATAATCTGATTATTCCCGGTGTGTCGCCGCAGCACTGGCACAAACAGCTCGCTGTTGCCGAACAATACCAAACTTATTTTGCCCTTGGTATTCATCCTTGGTTTTGTCCAGAGGATGTTGATGCTGGGATCTTAGCATTAACATCTCAAGTTTCGGCGTTACTAGAATGTCCTCGCTTTGTTGCTATTGGTGAATGTGGCTTAGATAAGCTCTATTCCTCAACTTGGCCTCAGCAGCTCGCATTTTTTGAGGCACAATTAGCTTTAGCTAAGTCCGTTAATCTGCCAGTTATTATTCATAGCGTAAAAGCACATTCAGAGGTTTTAGGGTGTTTGAAAAAGTATCAATTGCCTAGGGGCGGTGTGATACATGCTTTTTCTGGCAGTACTGAAATTGCACAGGAATATATTAAATTAGGTTTTAAGCTGGGAATTGGCGGTTTGATTATGAACCCTAATGCCAAAAAATTGCTCAAAACTGTCTGCGAATTACCGCTTCAGCACTTCATACTTGAGACTGACTCTCCTGCAATGACACCAATAAATGTTACTGAAAAACGTAACCAACCCGCTAACCTTGTTCTTTTTATAGACAAAATTGCCAATTTGCAAAAAAAATCAAGTGTTCTAATATCAGAACACTTGGTGTTGAATGCAATGCAACTGTTTGACCTTTAGCTGTTTTTAAATAAACAGGTGTAGGTCGCACTAGCATTCTGCACTAAGCGATTGAAATTAAACTCCAAAAATATGATCAAAACGACGATTTTCGACTTTGCCTCGGGTATAATCTGACTCGGAAATAGGTTGATTAACAACATAATTAAAAAGTGTTAACAATAGGGTGATGGTTAATGGATATATTAATGAGTTTAGTAGGGGTGGTCACCCTACTTGCGATAGGTTTCCTCCTATCGAATAACAAAAAAGCAATTAATTTACGTACAGTGGGTGTCGCGTTAGCTATCCAAGCTGCCTTCGGTGGTTTTGTACTGTATGTTCCAGTTGGTAAAGACATTCTGAAAGGGATGTCTGATGCGGTTTCTAGCGTTATTGGTTACGCACAAAACGGTATCGGTTTCCTGTTTGGTGATTTAGCTAACTTCAAACTTGGCTTTATCTTCGCAGTTAACGTGTTACCCGTTATTGTGTTCTTCTCTTCTCTGATTGCGGTTCTATATTACTTAGGCGTTATGCAGTGGATCATCCGTATCATCGGTGGTGGTTTACAAAAGGCATTGGGCACAAGCCGTACTGAATCTATGTCAGCAACTGCTAACATCTTCGTTGGTCAGACTGAAGCCCCATTAGTGGTTCGCCCATTCATTCCAACTATGACGCAGTCTGAACTGTTTGCGATCATGGTGGGTGGTTTGGCATCAATCGCGGGTTCAGTATTGGCTGGTTACGCGCAGATGGGTGTACCTATCGAATACTTAGTTGCCGCTTCATTCATGGCAGCACCAGGTGGTCTATTAATGGCTAAACTGATGCACCCTGAAACTGAAGCTGCTAAAAATGACATGAGCGATTTACCAGAAGATCCTGACAAACCAGCTAACGTATTAGACGCCGCTGCTGCAGGTGCTTCATCTGGTATGCATTTAGCCTTAAACGTAGGCGCTATGTTGTTAGCCTTCGTTGGTTTGATCGCTATGGTCAACGGCATTATTGGTGGTGTGGGTGGTTGGTTTGGCGTTGAAGGTTTAACACTTGAACTGATCCTTGGCTATGTGTTTATGCCATTAGCATTCCTTATCGGTGTGCCTTGGAATGAAGCATTAGTAGCAGGTTCTTTCATCGGTCAAAAGATCATTGTTAACGAATTCGTTGCTTACTTAAACTTTGCTCCATATATCTCTGATGCTGCCACTACTTGTACAGCGGTTGCTGCTGAAGTTGTTAAAGGCCTGCCGTTATGCGTTGCTGAAACTCAAGCTGTGATGACTCATAGAACACAAGCGATTATTTCGTTTGCTCTGTGTGGTTTCGCTAACTTGTCTTCAATCGCGATTTTGCTTGGTGGTTTAGGTGCTATGGCTCCTAACCGTCGTCATGATTTAGCTACAATGGGTATTCGTGCGGTTATCGCCGGCTCTTTAGCTAACTTAATGAGCGCAACGCTTGCTGGTTTGTTCTTAGCTATCTAAGTAGCAACAGCTGGGGGAAACCCCACTAACTGGGTCCTGACCATGCAGGGCAGGGCCTAAGTTAATTCAACCATTTTCCAGTAGTGATTCCTGTAGTGAATAGTTTCTCCAATTGAAAGACACAGAATGCAACTGAAGTGTAGCTGTCATTCTGTCTTAAATGTCGTGAGTCTACGGTTACGTTAATTAATCGTAATGCAGAAGTCGCGACTTTGTTCACAATTAAGAATTTTGTGTTTGTGATTTTACGCTAGATTATTGAGATTTTTTTTAATCTAGGTAGAATGCGAACGCCACAAAAAGAACGCTACCCTCGATGGTAGCAAACAAGATAAATGGGGTTGATGATGAAAAACGTTAAAACTTTAGCTTTAGCCGCTACTGCAGTAGCAGCAATCTCTGGCAACGCATTTGCTGCTGATCGTACAGATCTTCACGGTTCTGATTACAAGTGGATGCAGTTCAACGCTATGTACTCTATTGGTGAAAAGCCAGATAACCCAGCAACAGGCGATCAACACAACTACTTAGAAATGGAATTCGGCGGTCGTTCTGGCGTATTCGATCTATACGGTTATGTTGACGTATTCAACTTAGCAAACCAATCAAGCAGCAACGGTGATAAGAACCCTGGTTCTGGCACAAGCAAAATTTTCATGAAGTTTGCTCCACGTGTGTCTATCGATGCTTTGACTGGTAAAGACTTATCTTTTGGTCCAGTTCAAGAAGTTTACTTCTCTACTCTGTTCAACTGGGACGGTCTGAATGGTGAAGGCGTTAACTCTTCATTCTGGGGTGTTGGTGCTGATGTAAACGTGCCTTGGTTAGGCAAAACAGGTATGAACCTATATGGTTTCTACGACCTGAATGCTAAAGAGTGGAACGGATATCAGTTCTCTGCTAACTGGTTCAAACCTTTCTACTTCTTTGATAACAAGAGCTTCCTGTCATTCCAAGGTTACATCGATTATCAATTCGGTGCAGATGAAGACCAAGCTGCTTTCGTACCAAAAACGTCAAACGGTGGTAACATCTTCTTCGGCCTATACTGGCATTCAGATCGTTATGCTCTGGGCTATGGCTTGAAAGGCTTCAAAGACGTTTATCTGTTAGAAGATGGTGCTGGTGCTCTAGCTCTAGAATCAACAGGTTGGTCACACTACCTGTCAGCAACTTACAAGTTCTAATCTCTTGTAATCATTGCTTGTTGGAGCCGCATTATGCGGCTCCATCTTTGTTTTACCATGAGTCTTTATCTAAGCCTATTAGGCTAACAAGTGGGTTTATATAAAGGTTTGTGTTTTTCTCGCGCTAAAATGGATTTTTCGCGGAAAAGTAGGAGCAAGATTTTATTCGTATCCTCTCTTCCGGTCTTCAAGGATTCAAGTCGTGGTCACTTATAAGTTATTTTAAGTGTCAGGATGCCTATTGTTCTTTATGACTTAGGCAAGATTGAATACCTACAACAAGGTAGTTTGTACAAGCAAATTACTCGGCACCGCCTGAAGGCCCGGCCATATAAAAATAATCAAAATAATGCCACCTCTCAAGCGTTGCTTTTATGCGACTGATTTCTATTCATTTAATTTTTATTTTGGAGAGCTATTATGACTGATTTAAAAAAAGCAGCACAACGCGCCATTGAGTTAATGGACTTAACGACTTTGAATGATGACGACACAGATCAAAAAGTGATCGACCTGTGCCACAAAGCGAAAACGGCTGCGGGCAATACTGCCGCTATCTGCATTTATCCACGTTTCATCCCGATTGCACGCAAGACGTTAGATGAGATCGGTGCTGAAGATATCCAAATCGCCACTGTGACTAACTTCCCCCATGGCAATGATGACATTGCCATTGCTGTGCTAGAAACTCGCGCCGCTGTTGCTTATGGTGCCGACGAAGTTGACGTGGTATTCCCATACCGCGCACTGATGGAAGGCAATGAAACAATTGGTTTTGAATTAGTTAAAGCCTGTAAAGAAGCCTGTGGTGAAGTCTTGTTAAAAGTCATCATCGAATCTGGCGTGTTAGCTGATCCTGCACTTATCCGCCGTGCATCAGAGCTTTCAATCGATGCAGGTGCTGACTTTATTAAAACCTCTACTGGTAAAGTGCCTGTAAACGCCACACTTGAAGCCGCTGAAATCATGTTAACTGTGATTAGCGAGAAGAATACACAAGTAGGCTTCAAGCCTGCCGGTGGTGTGCGTGATGCTGCACAAGCGGCTGAATTCCTTGGTGTTGCTGAGCGTATTTTAGGTGCTGAATGGGTTTCACCACGTACCTTTAGATTTGGTGCTTCAAGTTTACTAAACAGCTTGTTACACACACTAGAATTAGCTGATGCGCCTAAGCCGACTCAAGGCTATTAATTGCAAACTATCGCTGATTAATACTATCAGCGTATAGCGAGCCTAATTAAGTGTGACCTAAATCTATTTGGCAAACTCAAAACTTCGATAGTATGAACTTGTAATATTGCTACAGTTTTGATGTTTCATTGCAAAGATAAGCACTAGCGACAGGGTTGTTAGTGTCTATCTTGGAGGCAGTATCATGTTTCTAGCTCAAGAGATTATTCGTAAAAAACGTAATGGTTTAGCGCTAAGTTCCGCAGAAATACAGTTTTTTGTTCAAGGTATCACTACTAACGCAGTGTCCGAAGGCCAGATTGCCGCATTAGGCATGGCTGTGTACTTTAATGACATGAACATGGATGAAAGAATCGCTTTAACAACAGCGATGCGTGATTCTGGCACTGTACTTAATTGGCAGTCATTGGGACTCAATGGCCCTGTTATCGACAAACACAGCACTGGCGGTGTGGGTGATGTGATTAGCCTCATGCTTGGCCCTATGGCTGCGGCTTGTGGTGGTTATGTGCCTATGATTTCTGGACGTGGCCTAGGTCATACGGGCGGCACGCTCGATAAGTTTGATGCCATTCCGGGTTATCAAACTGAGCCATCAAGTGAATTATTCCGCAAAGTGGTTAAAGAAGTCGGTGTTGCGATTATTGGTCAAACAGGCGATCTCGTTCCTGCCGACAAACGTTTCTATTCTATCCGCGATAATACCGCCACCGTTGAATCCATTTCCCTCATCACAGCGTCGATTTTGTCTAAGAAATTAGCCTGTAATTTAGATGCGCTAGCGATGGATGTGAAAGTCGGTAGTGGTGCTTTCATGCCAACCTATGAAGCATCGGAAGAATTAGCTCGCAGTATTGCAGCTGTTGCTAATGGCGCGGGCACTAAAACGACAGCTTTGCTTACCGATATGAATCAAGTGCTTGCATCTTGCGCCGGTAACGCGGTTGAAGTGAAAGAAGCCATCGACTTTTTAACGGGTGCTTACCGTAACCCGCGTTTATATGAAGTCACTATGGGTCTTTGCGCTGAGATGTTGCTTCTGGGCGGTCTTGCAAGCAATGAAGCCGATGCTCGCGCTAAACTGAATCGTGTACTCGACAATGGTCGCGCTGCAGAACTCTTTGGCAAGATGGTGTCGGGTCTTGGTGGTCCAGTCGATTTTGTTGAAAACTACAATAAATACCTACCGCAATCACAAATTATTCGTCCAGTTTTTGCCGATATGAAAGGTTATGCCTATAGCATGGATACCCGTGAATTAGGTTTAGCGGTTGTGACCTTAGGTGGCGGCCGCCGTAAGCCCGGTGATGCACTAGACTATAGTGTTGGCTTAACTCAAGTGTGTGCTTTAGGCGATAAAGTAGATTCATCGACTCCGATTGCCGTTATCCATGCACAGTCTGAAGCCGCCTTCGCGGAAGCTGAACTTGCGGTGAAAAAAGCGATTCACATTGGTGAAACCGCTCCAGAAAAAACACCTGAGATCTATGCCTATATTCGTGCATCGGATCTTTAAGGAAGAATTATGAAACGTACCATTATTATGATGTTGGACTCCTTTGGAGTCGGTGCTTCTGCTGATGCAGCAAGCTTTGGTGATGTCGGTTCCGATACTTTTGGTCATATTGCTAAAGCATGCGCCGAAGGCAAAGCCGATATTGGCCGTGAAGGTCCGCTGAAATTACCTAACTTAGCGCGCTTAGGTCTAGGCCATGCGGCGATGGAAAGTACTGGCGCCTTTGCACCCGGTTTTGGCGATAATGTTGAGCTGATTGGTGCTTATGGTCATGCACAAGAGTTAAGTTCGGGTAAAGATACGCCGAGCGGTCACTGGGAGATGGCGGGCGTGCCCGTACTATTCGAGTGGGGTTATTTCAGCGAGCATCAAAATTCTTTCCCTAAAGAACTGACGGATAAGATCTTAGCCCGTGCAGGTCTGGATGGATTCTTAGGTAATTGCCATGCCTCAGGTACAACCATTTTAGAAGAGTTAGGCGAAGAGCACATGCGCTCTGGCAAGCCTATTTTCTACACCTCTGCTGATTCAGTATTCCAAATCGCTTGTCATGAAGAAACCTTCGGTTTAGACAATCTCTATCGTCTTTGCGAAATAACCCGTGAAGAGTTAGAGCCTTACAACATAGGTCGCGTCATTGCCCGTCCATTTGATGGTACTGGTCCAAGTGATTTTGCCCGTACCGGCAATCGTAAGGATTATTCGCTCGCGCCACCTGCAAAAACTGTACTCGATAAGCTGAAAGAGGCTGGCGGTGAAGTGGTGAGTGTAGGCAAGATTGCCGACATTTATGCTTACTGTGGTATCACTAAAAAAGTGAAGGCGAACGGCTTAGAAGCACTTTTCGATGCGACCTTAGCCGAAGTGAAATCTGCGGGTGATAACACTATCGTGTTTACTAACTTCGTTGATTTCGACTCTCACTACGGTCATCGCCGTGATGTTGCTGGCTACGCCAAAGGGCTGGAATATTTTGATGCCCGTTTGCCTGAAATGCTCGCATTATTAGGTGAAGACGATCTGCTGATTTTAACGGCGGATCACGGTTGCGATCCAACATGGCAAGGTACGGATCATACTCGTGAATATGTGCCAGTATTAGCCTTTGGCGCTGGATTGAAAGCAGGTTCTTTGGGGCGTCGTAAGAGCTTTGCCGATATCGGTCAATCTATTGCTAGCCACTTTAAGCTTGAACCTATGGCCTATGGTGAATCTTTCCTTTAGGCAAATTAGCATTTATTTCGATTTGGCGGCTGACATTTGCCGCCAGTAAACAAAGACTTAAGTCTTAATAAAATAAACAGGGGTTATTTCGATGGCAACACCACACATTAATGCTGTAGAGGGCGCATTCGCTGAGACAATGCTGTTTCCAGGCGATCCATTACGTGCAAAATATATTGCTGAAACATTCTTAGAAAATGTTGAGCAAGTGACTGATGTTCGAAACATGCTAGGTTTTACTGGTACTTACAAAGGTAAGCGTATTTCAGTAATGGGTTCTGGCATGGGTATTCCTTCATGCTCTATCTATGCAACTGAATTAATTCGTGATTACGGCGTTAAGAACCTGATCCGTGTGGGTACTTGTGGTGCGATCAGCACTGACGTTAAAGTACGTGACGTGATCATCGGTATGGGTGCATGTACTGACTCAGCGGTTAACCGTTTACGTTTTAAAGGCCAAGATTTTGCCGCTATCGCTAACTATGAGCTGATGAATGCGGTTATCGAATCTGCGAAAGCTCGTGGCACTAAAGTTCGCGTAGGTAACATTTTCTCTGCGGACCTGTTCTACACTCCTGATCCACAAATGTTTGACGTGATGGAGAAGATGGGCGTATTAGGCGTTGAAATGGAAGCGGCTGGTTTGTACGGTGTTGCCCATGAGTTTGGTGCGCGTGCCCTGTGCGTTGTGACTGTATCTGACCATATCCGCACCGGTGAAAAGACTTCTGCAGAAGAACGTCAAACCACATTCAATGACATGATTATCATGACATTAGAAGCGGCGATTACACTGTAACTGTGATTCTGTAAGAGTGTGCTACTGAAAAAAGGGTTCGCAATGCGAACCCTTTTTTATGCCAATTTTTAGCGGCTGTTCTATTCGACTTTGTTATTAATGGTTTGGTTATTAGAAATTGCTTGTTTAAGGCTTATCTAGAGCTTAGCTATCTAGGTGTAGTGATTTTCCTATCTATTGAGATCGAGATTAACCTGTTGAATCTGTGTCGAGATCGCTTGGCTCATTGAGCGTTTTTGGCGTCGAGGTTTCGGCCGCAGCGGCTGTCGCTTTAGTCGCATGTTTTACCCGGCGGACACTTTTAACTTTAGGTTTCATCTTTACAGGTGCCGCTTGAACCGCATCGTTTGTCGCGTTTTCAACTGCTGTATTATCCTGTAATTCCAATGATTTTTTTGACGTTTTTTCGGCCTTAGTTTGCACGCTGGTCTGAGTGAGCTTATCGGTATTTGCCTCTGTCACTGCTTTTGGCGCCTTAGTGGGTTTAGCCGCTTTTTCTTGTGGATTATCAGTGGTCGACACCAGTTGATCTTCGGTTAGCACTTGCGTCAAACCATCATTAACACTTTCTGATGGCTCTTCAGCTATGGATCGTTTCTTAGGTTTTTTCGGCGCTTGACGCAACTTAACCCTAAAGCGGCGGCGGTCGAAGTCGGCACGTTTGAAAGACAAAGAGCGTGAAAGCAACATACCAATCAAGCCTGCAACCAACAGCATGATTTGTTGTTGCTCCATGTTTAAATTATGGGCTTCTTTGATTTCATTGAAAAATAACTTGGTATCAAGCCTGACTTCGACATAACCTAGATTTTTCCCTTCTTGGATCACGGGCTCTACATAGGGAGGATATTTGCTTAGCAGCAAATTCATTTCTTCCGAGTCAGGATCAACTACATCCTTAGTGATGCTTTGAGCGAAGGATAGCCGCATGCCTTGGTCACTGAAGATGGCGGCGGACATCACCTTAGGATCTTCGACTAAAGCGCTGGCGAGCCATTGCAACTGCTCGTCATTTTGCAGTTGTAGCGCGGGCGCGGCACCATAAGCGGTTTGCTGTACCAGTAATCTGGCCATCTTTTGAGTTTGGGACTTTAGAAGCAGCTGACCTTGTAGTAGGCTTGTTTGCCACAATTGTACTAAGCCGAATATCAAGGCGAAGGCGGCGGCAATTTGGATCAGTCTACTGATTTTATGGCTTTTCTTTAGCCCTTTAAGATATAACACTTTGACCCTTAAAATGTAGAGCGCTTGCCTAATCATAATTGATTCTGAGTGAGCCCGATAGTTGGAGAATTTAAGTCCGATGGAAAGCTTGAACCAAGATGCGCTTTTTTTGTGGTTAGTCTCTGACCATTCCCCAAGGTTTGAACGCCAAGGGCAAGTGTTTGAACGTTATCAAGAGTCAGCAAACCCCGCTGGTGTTTCACGTGTGCGAATTATTTATCAAGATGCCGCGGTAGAGGCGACAATATCGGCCTGGATAGCGCAATTGCCTCAGTCTAACGTTATCGGTATCGCCCATATCGAACGCCAAGTTGGTTTACATTGTATCGAGTTGGCACTGGTAAATTTGCCTTCTCAGGCGCAGTTAGCGGCATTCCCGCAGTCTTTAGCTGAATTGCATGTCATCAATTTTGATTTGCCTTGCTTGAATCATCCCGGTTTATTAGTGATGGACATGGATTCAACGGCGATTCAGATTGAATGTATTGATGAATTAGCGGCCATGGCAGGCGTTGGCGAGCGCGTGGCGGCGATTACTGAACGTGCTATGCAAGGTGAGCTAGATTTTGAGCAGAGTTTGCGCCAGCGCGTGGCACAGCTTAAGGGCGCTGATGCCAGTATTATCACGACCTTGTGCGACAACTTGCCTTTGATGCCAGGGCTTGAGCCTATGCTTTTAGAGCTTAAATCCCATGGCTGGCGTTTAGTGGTGGCATCTGGCGGCTTTACGCCTTTTGTTGGCCATTTAAGGCTGCTGTTAAACTTAGATGCGGCCTTTGCTAATGAGTTAGTGATCACTGACGGTAAACTTGCGGGTGAAGTAACGGGTAAAGTTGTGGATGCGCAGTTTAAAGCAGATGTGGTTGAGCGTTGCAGTGAGCAGTGGCAAATTCCAAAAGGCCAAAGAGTCGCGATCGGCGATGGCGCGAATGATATTCCTATGGTGATGGCAGCGGATTTTGGTATCGCTTTCCATGCCAAACCTAAGCTGGCTGCGGCGGCGGATGCCAATATTCGCCATCTCGACCTGCGGGTTCTACCTTATCTGCTACAAATCTAGGTTATTCATTTATTTAAATATAAGTCTGGATAGAGACTGAGTTAGAGCAATGACTCTTGTCTTTTATTGATGAGCTGGTAGTTTAGGGATATTGATAAACTACCAGTGACTTATTTTGACTCAGCTCGCCCAAGGCTCAATTTCGACCATTTCACAGTCTTCAATCTACCTGCCGTACCGCGATGGTCAACTGCATCTACGCCAGTTATTACCGGCTGCGCCTGATTTTTCTAAGACGCCTATCCTCATGCTCCATGGCGCTATGTCTAACGGTCGGGTGTTTTATAGCCAGAGTGGCCGTGGTCTTGGTTGTTATTTAGCGAAGGCGGGATTTGTGGTGTATGTGCTGGATACTGCAGGAAGAGGGCTCAGCTTGCCTAAAATTGATCGTGATTTTACCTTAGGGCAGGGTGAAGTGATCCGCGAGCAGTTACCTTTAGTGCAGCAGGCGATTCTCGATTTACATCAAAAAGTCTGCCAAGAGCAGACGACTCATAAAGCCGTGGCGCCTTCGCAGGTGCATTGGTGTGCCCATTCATGGGGCGGTGTGTTGATGGCGAGTAGTTTGGCCCGATATCCTGATTTGCAGCAAAGCGTTCGTTCACTGCTTACTTTCGGTAGCAAACGGACAATTCGGGTTAAATCCTTCAAAAAGTGGTTAATGGTTGATGTTTTTTGGAATCGTTTAGCGCCAGGTTTAGCGATGGGACAAGGTTACCTCGCCGCCGATAAGCTGCGCATTGGTATGGACAATGAGAGCCGCGCCTCATTAGTTCAAAGTATCGATTGGGTGCGGGGCGATTGGATCGATCACGATGATAGATTTGATTATGCGAAAGCGGCAAAGCATGCTCATTGGCCACCGGCTTGGTTTATCTCAGGGCAAAACGATACTGTGTTGGGGCATCCAGAAGATGTGGCGGATATGGTCGTAGAGTGTGGTTTTAAACGGGTTAAATCGACGCTTCTCTCTAAGGATAATGGCTTTAAGCATGACTATGGTCATGCAGATATGCTGACGCATTTAGATGCCACCAGTGATCATTTTCCTAAGATAAGGGATTGGTATTTAAGTTTTGATCTGGCGGTATTGAACAATTAAGACTGCTTTTTATGAAGTACTGGGTATCTTAATTCGACTTCTTGGGTAATATCTAACAGTTCGCCGACACCAATCACACGCCATAACTGTTCTTCTAACTGCTTAGCTTTATGGTTTGCATGAATATTAATGTATTCCAATTCACGGCGTAGGTAGTTCATGTCTGGCTTCTCTGTCGCGCCGCGATAAATGCGTAGGGCGAGGAACCTGCCTAATGCTTTGCTCTGATTGATAAAGGTTATCTGTGCTTCGACATCACCGATTTCAGTTGCAAGAGTGCACTTTAAAAAGATTTTTCCGCGAGATTGACGAATTAACTGAATAAACACTTCAATAAAATCCATGTCCTGTTGAGGTTTCATTTGACGGATAGGTTCGAGAATATCTTGCTTAAAAAAACCGTCTTTTAGCAGTGGCGCTAAATTATATTGCAGGGTATCTGAGGTGCCCGCGGCAAAAATATCGCTGATCTCATCCTGTTGTGTACCAACGCCTAAACAAGCGACTTGGGCAGATTTTGTCGTTTTTTCAACAAAATAGGGCACAGAATGTAAATCATGCATCAAAATATTTTTTAAACCATCGGCAAGTTCTTTGATTTCACTATTGTTTTCGGTGAGTTGCTCTAATTTTTCTTTGTTATGGGCAATAAGTTTATTTAAAAATTCGACCCCAACATGGGGCGTATGGCCCATAACGGCGGTTAAATGCAAGGTTACACCATTCTTGCGGGTACGCACTAAGCGGTAGGGGAGGTTATCTAGCTGTGTTTTGCCTGCTATGGTTTGGAGCTTTGGGAAGCTTAACAGTAGTGGTTTATTTGATGAAAAATCGGCAGGATTATCCAAGGTTAATTGCATGCCTCGGCTAGAAATATCTAAAGTAATGCCCGTGGCTTTGTGCTTGTCTTGAGTCACATTAACTAAGGTTTTAAAGGCGAAACGCGCCTCTTGGCGTCGCTCGCTAAACTGCATGGAAACTAACTTAATTTGATTGGTGGTCAGTCTTTGTTGACCAAAGGTTTTTAGGGCGTTGGCATTACTATCGTCTTGCCAAGCTTTGTAATGGCCTCTGGTATCTTCGTTGCTGATTTCGATGAGCTGAAGCAAATGACTAAATTGTGATAATTGTTGTTCGACCAATGGGCTGAATTTAGCCTCATCGCCCGGCAGGGTTGCGCGGCGATAGCCCTTATCATGATAAATTTTATCTTGGGTAACTTTAAAGATCCGCCAGCTGGGCTTGGTCGATGCAAAGCCTAGGAATAAAGGCATCATGCCCTTAGCTTTAAGCTCTGCTAAGGTGGCAGAGTAAAAATATAAGCAACCTTGAGCATTATAGGTAAAGCTAAAAAATAGTCCATGGTCGGGATTTTCAGGATGATTAAGTAGCGCAGATAAACGGCTTGGTGTCAGCATAGCTGGTAACTGGCTCACATCATTTTCATCTTGAAAATAATGCACTATCTGCTGGTTGTCTCGGCTGAGTAGCATGTGGCTCAAACCTTGAGTTTGAGTATTGAAATATAAAGGTAAGTGCGGCAAATGGGGTAAATAATGACGCTCAAATCCAAGCCCTGTTGCTGTGACTATCACATCATTCACATCTACTTTGTAACGCAGTTTGTAGCCGCGGATTAAATTGCCAAGCATTTCACTTAAGGCTTCGCTGCCCCCAATACGTTTGAGTCTTAACCAAATATATTCGCCATTGGTTTGGCTATCGACAACCTCATAGTCAACACCGAGCTGGAGATCGGGATAGTAAAACTCTTCACTGAGTTCCAGTAATTTTATTTTAAGGGGATGGTCGAGATCGAAGGGATGGTTGGCTGCAAGACGAATACGGGCACCACCTACGGATAAATCTGCAGTTATCCCTTGTACTTCACCACGGCCGGTTTGCGATGCTGCGATGCGAATACTGTAATTCATCCGCTCTTCTGTGCGGTTGAAATAACTGCCTAATACCACGCCTGGCACCATAAAAGGCTCTGACTCAGCGGCTTCCACTTGCGTGACATTTTGGCGCAACTTTAACCGACGTTGTTGGTGAGCATTGAGCACATACTCGTATACTCCCAAGGTATATTGGTTGCGAAACAGTGACATGGCCTCATGCATACTGTTTTTGGCGGGTTCATCTAAAAAATGTCGCTGTTGACCTAACATCACTTCAACACAAGGAAGCTCAGATTTATCCCTGAGATCGATAATTCGCGTGCATGGTGAAGCCAAGCGACTGAGTTCCATTTTCACTAGAAAACGGGTCGAATTGGTTTCATCTATCGTCAGCTGATGGAAAATCTCTTGGAAGTTAGGTTCCATGAGCAATGGCTTGAGCTGTTCGATGAGTGCACTATGGTTATCTAGACTCATGTAGGGTTCTTTTTAATGCTTATTTTGTATTGGGCTGTTAGTCTTATGTCGGCAGTATTCGCAGTTACTTAAATTGATTTTATACAGATTTTAATGAGTTATGGCAAAGAATAAAACGGCGTACGTATGTAATGAGTGTGGACAAGACTTTCCTCGTTGGCAAGGGCAGTGTAGCGCTTGTCAGGAATGGAATACGATCACTGAGGTGAGGCTCGGTGCAGCTTCGCCTGGGCGCAGCACTAAGTTTGTCGGTTATGCCGGAGCAAGCAGCAATGAAGTGAAGACATTAGATCAAATCGATCTCAATGCCTTACCGCGGATCTTGAGTCATTTTGGCGAATTAGATCGAGTGCTCGGTGGTGGGATTGTACCAGGTTCTGCCATTTTGATTGGTGGACATCCAGGCGCTGGTAAGAGTACGCTTTTATTGCAAACTCTGTGTCATCTGGCCGAGCAAATGCCTGCACTGTATGTCACGGGTGAAGAATCGTTGCAGCAGGTAGCGATGCGCGCCCATCGCCTTGGTTTACCAACCAATAAATTGCGGATGTTGTCTGAAACCAGCGTCGAGCAAATTTGCGAAGTTGCCCTTAAAGAATTGCCTAAAGTCATCGTTGTTGACTCGATTCAAGTGATGCATATGAGTGATGTGGCATCGAGCCCAGGCAGTGTGTCGCAGGTGCGTGAATCCGCTTCTTACTTAACCCGTTTTGCGAAAGAAAATGGCATTGCCGTGATCATGGTCGGCCATGTGACCAAAGATGGCAGTTTGGCTGGGCCCAAGGTATTGGAACATTGTATCGACTGCTCAGTGATGTTTGAAGGGGATAGCGATAGTCGTTACCGCACCTTGCGCTCCCATAAAAATCGTTTTGGCGCGATCAATGAATTAGGCGTATTTGCCATGACAGAGCGCGGCTTAAAGGAAGTCGCCAATCCTTCGGCAATCTTCCTTTCTCGTGGTGAAGAAGAATCTTCTGGATCGCTTGTCATGGTGGTTTGGGAAGGCACGCGGCCCTTGCTGGTGGAGCTGCAAGTGCTGGTGGATAACTCGGCCATGTCTAACCCGCGCCGCGTGGCTGTGGGTATGGATGCAAACCGTTTGGCCATGTTGCTTGCCGTAATGCACCGCCATGGTGGTTTGCAGATGTCGGATCAGGACGTGTTTGTTAACGTGGTGGGCGGCGTGAAAGTGACTGAAACCAGTGCCGACTTAACCTTGCTGCTTGCTATGGTATCGAGTTTTCGCGGTGATATTTTGCCTAGCGATTTAGTGGCCTTTGGTGAGGTCGGGCTGTCCGGCGAAATTCGTCCTGTGCCCAATGGGCAAGAGCGATTAATCGAAGCCGCTAAGCATGGTTTTAAGCGAGCAATAGTGCCCAAGGCCAATGTGCCGAAAAAGCCTCCTGCTGGGATGGAAGTGGTGGGTGTTTCTAAGTTATCCGAAGCGCTAGAAGCGATTTAGCATCAAATGCTCGCGAAGTGAGTTAACACCAGCAAGCAAAACAGCGCCATGAGGCGCTGTTTGTGTTTGTGAGCGAGTGTCTTAATCTGTGATATTGTGTTTTTCGATAAACAACATGAGTTCACGATTTAGCAAAGAAGCATCACCTAGGTTCAGTTCCACCATACGTTTTAGGTGGCTGATACTATCAACATCGATAAAGTTACACTTCAAACCTAATTGGGCATTTTTTTGATGGACCAACTCAGTTTCCATACGGATCTCAATGTCAGATTCTGGTAAGGCAAAACTGAGGGTAATAGCATCACCCGAATTAATAAAATTTTGCGGTTCTTCAACCAAGGCACCATTTAGACTCAAATCGAGAATGGTCGTCTCCCACTGTGCTCCACCTTGTTGTAGATGTGCGCTCGTGGCAAATAGAATCCGCGAAAACTTACGCCTTTCGTCCATACCCAATCCTTTTTCTTTCATAGTCAGCTAAGTGTAGTCCCATCAGTGCCTCTAAGCATAAGTCATATTGATGTGGCTGTAAAAGCAGAGTAATTTTTTGTTCAATAAAGCTACCAAGATCGCATATTCACGCAGGCTGTGTGAATGACGAGGTGTTCGTTACATAAAGCGTAAGTGTGGCTCCTTGTACAACAACCCCTGAAACGTTAATACGCCAAGTATCAATACACTAAGTATCAATACACTAAGTATCAATACACTAAGTATCAAGGTTTGGTTGACTTGCCATATTCTAATATTGGGAGATGAAGGAGGGGTGAAGTTAGCGTACGTTTACGCGGCACTGGCAGACTCTTATCGTGATTAATGTGATATTAAGTAGCAGTTATTACATAGGTTTAGGCGTTTTTTTAAACAACAGATTTCAGTTTTTGCCGCTAATTTTTTATCGAAGTGTAGGGGATGTCTTAGCTATCTTTGGGAGATTCCAGTATCATCCGCGGCCAACAACGGCTGCGTCTACATGATTAATGGCTTGTTAATCATCGCGAAGCATCACTGCTTGCAGATCATGGATTTTTCCCACAGTAGGAAAATGATGTGGATCTCTCACCCAAGTCCGATGGATTTGGGGCTCTAATCTGCCGCAGCCAGCGTCGCCAATTGCGTTTTAGGTAATTGGTACCGACCCCATTTTAAGAGATCACAAGGTATAACAACATTATGTCTGAGCAATTGAGTTCAACAGCCGTACCCTCTGGTTCGTTTCTGGACCGTTATTTTTCTATTCAACAACGTGGCAGCACAGTTCGCCAAGAAGTGATTGCGGGATTAACGACTTTCCTCGCTATGGTCTACTCAGTGATTGTGGTGCCAAACATGTTAGGCCAAGCGGGGTTTGATCCCGGCGCCGTGTTTATTGCAACCTGTTTAATTGCTTCATTTGGTTCTTTGCTCATGGGTTTATGGGCTAACTTACCTATGGCGATTGGCTGCGCTATTTCGCTCACGGCCTTTACTGCGTTTAGCTTAGTCCTAGGTCAGGGAATGTCGATTCCAGTCACCTTAGGCGCTATTTTCCTAATGGGCGTCACGTTCACGCTTGTGAGTGTGACAGGTATTCGCCAGTGGGTGCTGGCGAATTTACCAAAGGGCATAGCCCACGGTACAGGCATAGGTATCGGCTTGTTTTTACTTTTGATTGCGACTAACAGTGTGCAGTTGATTGTGGCCAATAGCGCAGGCTTACCTGTGAAGTTAGGCGACATTAACAGCTTACCTGTTATCGCTACCGTTATAGGTTTAGCGGCGACAATTGGTTTAGAGCGCCGCGGTGTACCAGGCGGTATTTTGTTGGTGATTATCGCGCTATCGGTATTTGGTTTAGTGTTCGATCCGAGCGTTAAATACCAAGGTTTGTTCGCCTTGCCTGATTTTACCTCAGAGCATTCACTGATTGGTCAGCTCGATATTATGGGAGCCTTTAATCCTGTGGTCTTGCCTATCGTATTAGCGTTAGTGATGACGGCGATTTTCGATGCGACCGGCACTATTCGTGCTGTGGCTGGCCAAGCAAATTTACTCGATAAAGACGACAATATTGTCGGCGGTGGTAAAGCCTTAACCTCAGACTCAGTCAGCAGTATGGTGGCAGGTTTAGTCGGCGGTGCACCAGCGGCTGTGTATATCGAGTCGGCGGCGGGTACTGCAGCGGGCGGTAAGACAGGTTTAACCGCGACTATCGTTGGCGTACTGTTTTTATTGATGATGTTTTTAGCGCCATTAAGCTACTTAGTGCCTGCCTATGCGACAGCGCCTGCTTTGATGTATGTGGGTTTGTTGATGCTGAGTAATGTGGCGAAACTCGATTTTGACGATAAAGTTGATGCCATGTCGGGCTTAACCTGCGCTGTGTTTATCATCTTAAGCTGTAATATCGTTACCGGTATTATGCTGGGTTTTGTGACACTGGTGGTAGGCCGTATTTGCAGTGGCGAATGGCGCAAACTGAAGTTAGGCGTGCTTGCCATCACCTTAGGTTTAGTGGTGTTTTATATGGGTGGCTGGGCGATTTAAGTTAGGCAAACTGAGTGATTTGAACTGAGTTATTGAGAACAGAAGCGAGTGCAGTCTTAGGATTAGCACTCGCTTTGATTTTGTGCTCTGTACTCACAATAGGCACGTAATAAGTCTTTCCAAGTAACAATCCCAACCAATTTACCGTCCTCTAACACGGGTAAGCAGCCGATATCGTTATCTAATAACATGCGGGTGGCCGTGTCTAAATTGATGTGGGGTGCGACGGTAACCGGATTACGCGTCATCACTTGATGTACACGTTTTTGTAGAGTTTCTAAGTCTCTTGCGGTTTCCGCGCTACTGCCCAAGTTCGGGCTAATCGCGCGCAATAGATCCCGCTCCGATAACACGCCTTCAAGTTGGTACTCATCGACGACCAACAAGTGATGAAAGCTCGCTTGGTCGAAGATTTCCTTCGCCACAGTTAATCGATCGTCCATTTCAACCGTGACGACTCGGGTACTCATAATATCGGCGATAATGATCGGCATGATGATCCCCTGTTAAGCTTGCGCATCCTAAGATGCGCTCTGTTAATGCGCAGCATTACAGTTACTTATAACAGAGTGGTGCAAGTTTAGCCAACACCCATTACAAAGTTTTAACGCAAAGATCTTAGGCCTCTGGCTCATCATCTGCTGTGATTGGCATCCGCTCCGATTCGGGCAAGTGTGCGCCTATGTAGCGTTGATACTTTTTGCCTTTCAGTTTGTGGGTGTCCACCAGCACTAAGCCATCGATACAATCGCCAAAGTCGGCGTCGATACCAAAGGCGAGAAACTTAACCCCATCGGCTTTACACAGTTCACCATATTGTTTGTAGAGCGTAGGTACGGCCGCCCCCATACTCGCGAGCACTTGTTTGAGTTGCTTAAAGTTACTCTGATAATCCTCGGAGAAATACAAGTCATCTAACTTAGCTTTTTGGGATTTAGATAAGCCAAAGGGTGACATGGAAACTGCCATCTGCTGCGCAGGTGCAAATTCCCGCGCATAAAAGTGCACTAGCATTTCCCTCGCACTTCCAGGCAGTTGATTACTGATGGACACAGGGCCAAATAGATAACGATATTCAGGATGCTTGGCGAGATAAGCCCCAATGCCAAACCACAGATAATCTAAACTGCGTTTACCCCAATATTTAGGCTGTACAAAGCTGCGACCGAGTTCTAACCCTTGCTTCACAAAGGGCATAAAGCTGTCGGCGTATTGAAATAGGGATTGGCTGTAGAGTGCGTTGTCGCCATATTTTGCTAAGACTTGCTCACCACTGGCAAAACGATAGGCGCCGATAATTTCAAACTGCTCTTTATCCCACAACACTAAGTGTTGGTAGTAGGAATCGTATTTATCGATATCGCGGCGCTTGCCCGAACCTTCGCCTACGGCGCGAAAGGCGATTTCCCTCAGGCGGCCGATTTCCCGCATGATGGGATTACTGTCGTGGTGTTGGTAGAGATAAATCAACTTGTTATCTTGCGTTTCCCCTAGAAGTTCACATTGTTGCAGTGCCGCTTGCAGTTCACGGCGCGATTCGGGGTGGGCGATAGCGCTCTGGGTGATAAACAGTGGCTCTTTATCTTTGCCGATACGATACAAGTGATTTTTAAGCAGTTTTATCTTTGTCTTGAGTGGAAAGTCCATTGAGCGTACGGCTTCATTGGGAATGAGCTCGCCAATGCGGATCGGCATATTACGTTTAGCCTGCTTGAACATTTCCTTCACTAGCAGCAGTGTCGCAAGTGGCTTGTAAATCATAGATGCGCCGTAGAAAGTGGCAGAGTTTTTGGCATCTAAAAATATTGGCAGTAGGGGCGCATTGCAGGAAATCGCCATCTTTAAAAAGCCTGAGTGCCATTGGGTATCACGCACGCCGTTAGGGCGCAGACGCGAGACTTCGCCCGACGGAAAAATCAGCACTGCGCCTTCGTTACGCAGGTGCTGGTGGATTTTTTCTAAATGTTGTTTCGGTGTGCCACCCGTCATATTGCGCACCGGCAGTAGGATTGAGTGCAGCGGTTCCAGCGCCATCAAGAGTTCATTCGCGACGACTTTAATATCAGGGCGAACTTCACTGATGAGTTTGATGAGCGCTAATGCATCGAGTGAACCTATAGGATGGTTCGCGAATATGACCACTCGGCCTTCACAGGGAATATTTTCTATTTCGTTGGCGGGCACGGTAAAACTAAAGTCAAAACTCGCCAGCATTTGTTCGACAAAGTCTACGCCCTGTAAATAGGTATATTGACTGGCGATATCGTTGCACTGTTTTTCATTGAGCAGGTAACGCAGCATGGCCTTGGCAGGTTTAGCGAGCCAAGGTTTGTCATTGATCGCTGGTAGATTTTGTTCAACCACATTATCAACGGTAAAAATCATGTTATTCGCCTTAAACGGCACAGTATGCTTGTTATGGCTAAGGTTGCTGTTTAGCGTTTTTTCATTGTATTCCATAGCGTTATGTAATTGATTCATAGTGTTAGGCAACATCCCTTGGGCGAGTTTCGCCGGTATTTGTGTTTGGCATTTGCTGCGCTGCCGTTTTTTGTTGCTTGTCTTTGTGCGTCTCAGACGGCTGTTGTACCAGCGCTATACTGTTGAGAATATCGAGCTTGAGCGTTTGCTCGTTCCAGCGGCAAAGTTGTAATTCGCCGCTTAAGGTTTCTGTGATTAAACTGCAGTTTTCGACCCAGTCACCGTCGTTGGCGTAGATGATCTGCCTCTTTTCTGGGGGGCTGAGTGGTGAGTAATATTGGGCGGCTCTGGGGTGAGTCGAGAGTTCAGGCTGATGGATATGACCGCAGATCACACCGTCAACATCAAAGTGCTGGGCATAGTTGAGTACCGCTTGACGGTAATGTCCAATAGCGGCTTGAGCCTTACCCACTTTGGATTTGATGTAACTTGCCAGTGACCAATAGGGGTAACCTAAGCGTTCCCGCAAGCTATGGAGATTGCGATTGAGGAACAATAATAGGTCATATAAATGGTCGCCCAATATGGCGTAGAAACGGCCGACACACACATCGGCATCAAACTGATCCCCGTGGAGCATCAAGAGTTTATGGCCGCCAATTCCGTGGTGAATATGTTGGCGGGCAATTTTAATATTCCACAGGCTTAGCTCGGCGTAGGGTTTAATCAGTTCGTCGTGGTTGCCCGGCAGATAAATCACTTGGGTGCCGTTTTGTGCCAGTTCAATGAATTTCTGCAGTACCTTATTGTGGCTATTGGGCCAGTGCAGCTTACGTTTCAACGCCCATAAATCGACTATGTCACCGACCAGATACAAGTGCTGACAACGCACGGTTTCAAGCAAGCTGAGCAGGTAGTCAGCCTTGCAATCCTTACAGCCTAAATGGATATCTGACAACCAGAGAGCGTTAACTGTGATGCTTGGGGTATGGGCTGAAGTTAATGCGGATGGGGTAATCGCGGCACAATTGAATTGATTTGAGGATGTTGGTGCTAATGTTGGCGTTTGTGTTGAGCGATTAAAGATGGGAGGAGAAAGGCTGGGGTCATTTATCTCTTCCCGCGTAGACCTCTCAAGTTTCCTGAAATTAAATCCTGTCATCTCGTATTCACCCCATTAGGCTGTTAACGAATATGAGCTTAGTGGGGGGCTTTGACCGAATGATGAAGTTTAGATGACATGCAGATGACAAAAGGTGAATTAGCCTGGACTGAACCTGCAAGATTCACATCAGGATGTAATTAGATCCGATAGGTTGGTTTAACTTACTTCTGCCCCAAAGCAAGATAACTTTGTTGTCAGTTTGCAGCATGAATTGTCATTGTTTCCCCTGTGACACGCCGCCCTAGCATTTAACAAGAAGCGTCCCTGAGGGCTCGACGATGGCATCCATGCCGCCAACGGTCACAGTTGCAACAATGCCAATCTTAATTAACACTTCTGCTGTTCGTGTAGCTAAAAAGCTATTGCCCCCATTATCAGTTAGACCAAATACACTACAGTTTTGAGTTTCAAATCTGTCACAATTTCCTAAATTGCATATCTATTCAACTCATTGACCTCAATCTCAAGCTAAAATAAATAAGGACATTTCTAAAGTCATTTAGGGGTCAGTTATGTGGACGAAAAAAGGCCATCGAACTGGGCAGAAAAAGCCCTTTAAGCTCGAGGATATCTGGCGTATCCGCACTAGACTCGAAATCGAAGGTAATATCATGGAGCTAGCGTTACTTAATCTCGCTATTGATTGCAAGTTACGCTCATGTGATTTACTCAGGATGAAAGTAAGGGATATTTCGTCAGGTGGTATTATCCAAAATCGTGTCCTTTATAGCCAAAGTAAAACGGGTAGAGAGGTACAATTTGAAATCACGTCACGCACGGCACAATCGTTAACCCAGTGGTTTATACACAGCCAATTAGCCATTTCAGACTATCTTTTCCCAAGTCCTCGAAAGTCGGGCAGACCAATGAGTTATAGCTGTTATTCAACAATCATTCGTCGTTGGGCATCACAACTTGGCTATGACTCTCACCTGTATGGAACTCACTCTATGCGAAGAACAAAAGCAACGTTGATCTATGCTCGAACAAAGAACATACGAGCCGTGCAGCTACTACTAGGCCATGTCAAGTTGGATAGTACCATTCGCTATCTAGGGGTAGAAATGGAAGATGCATTAAATATATCTGAAGATATAGAGTTTTGACGTTACCCGTAATAAGTCTATATACATCGGTAGGTTGTAAGGTTAGGCATGAGCAAAATGGAGAACCCTGCGCTGCAAAATAGATAGAAAATCTTATTTATAAGGTTTATATTAAACATAATTTTAATGACTTTATAAACCGAGCTATTGCTTGAGAGGATTCCATGTTTGCAGAACGCTTAGAACGAGCCCGTAAGGCTGCCGGGCTATCCATGAATGCATTAGCCAACGAGGTAGGACTGTCCGCTAACGCCATTAAAAAGTATGAACATGGCACGGCTATGCCTTCTTCTTCAAACCTACTAAAACTCGCGAAAGCGCTCGATGTGCGCACTGAGTACTTCTTTCGTCCAACGAAGGTGAAACTAGAGGGCGTAGAGTACCGCAAGCGTGCTAGTACACCAAAGAAAGTGTTAGACCGAATTAATGGCGATGTTTTAGAACAAGCTGAACGTTGGCAAGAGCTTTTAGAGTTGTATCCCGACTCAGTGAAGCCTATCCCTGAGTTTACTTTACCAAATGAGCTTCCAGAACAAATCTTTAGCTTAGAACAAGCGGAAGACTTGGCTATTCAGATGCGCCATGCTTGGGAGCTAGGGCTAAACCCTATTCACGATATGATCGATACCCTCGAAGCTAAAGGGGTGATGATCATTACCACTGATGTGGAAACTGATAAGAAGTTTGACGGTTTAGCGGGCAAGATTGGTAGCACTCCTGTAGTGGTGATCTCTACCGCCCAAAGTGGTGACCGTCAGCGCTTCACCTTGGCCCATGAACTTGGGCACTTAGTCGTGCATGGTCGTTTAGCTGAAGGGATTGATGAGGAGAAGGCTTGTAATGCCTTTGCTGGTGCATTTCTTTTACCTACCCAATCACTTATTGAACACTTGGGTGAAAAGCGCCGTCATATTGAACCGCGTGAATTACTCATGCTAAAGCACGAATACGGTATTAGCATGCTAGCGGCACTGTTTCGAGCTGGCCAATGTGGAATAATTACGCCTGCGACTCAGAAAAACCTATTTATGCTGTTTAGCAAAAATGGCTGGCGAACGGAGGAGCCAGGAAAAGCTTACCCGCATGAGTCGACTTATCTACACAAGCAACTCGTTTATCGTGCGCTAGGTGAGGAGTATATTGGGGAATCAAAAGCCGCAGAGTTACTGGGAATGTCGGTTTCTAGCTTTCGTAAAGAACGAAAGTTGGAGGTGCCGACTCAAGCACAGTTAGCTCAGGAGGCTAGCCGTGCAGCAGCTGCTAATTAGTGATGCCAATATCCTCATTGACATGGAAGAAGGTGGTTTACTGGAAGCAATGTTTCAGTTGCCCTATGACTTTGCAACGCCAGATATTCTTTTTGTTGAAGAACTTGAAGAAGATCATCCCCACCTTCTGGATTTAGGGTTAGCGCTAAAAGAGGTTTCTGCAGAATCAATGATGTATGCCATGCAGCTAACGGGGACCTATACCCAAGCGAGCCGAAACGATTGTTTTGCCCTTGCTTTAGCAAAGCAAGAACAGTGTCCTTTACTGACCGGTGATATGGCACTGAGAAAAGCAGCAGAAAAAGAAGCTGCCATTGTTAAAGGCACAGTTTGGCTAGTAAGCCAACTGGTGGTTCATCAGCAAATCAATACCGAACAAGCGCGAGCAGCCTATAAGCAGATGCAAGCCAATGGCAGGCGTCTACCTTGGCATAACGCAGAACAAGCTTTAGTAGAACTAGAGCAAGTAAATTAATAATTAATAGGTTGCCCTCATAAAGTGCAATTTAGAACGATCAGGAATTCTAATAATGACAAGTTTACAACAACGTGCCGAACTTCAACGCCAAATATGGGCGATTGCCAACGATGTAAGAGGCTCAGTGGATGGCTGGGATTTTAAACAATATGTACTGGGTACGCTGTTTTACCGTTTTATCAGTGAAAACTTTGTCAACTACATCACAGGCGGAGATGAGAGCGTTAATTATGCTGCCATGTCTGACGATGATGAAAACATCAAGTTTGCTAAAGAAGATGCCATTAAAACCAAAGGCTACTTTCTTTACCCTAGCCAGTTGTTTAGCAATGTAGCGGCTAATGCACACAAAAACGAAAATTTAAATACGGATTTGGCAGCAATTTTTGCTGCAATCGAAAACTCAGCCAATGGCTATGATTCAGAAAAAGACATCAAAGGCTTGTTTGCAGATTTTGATACCACTAGTAATCGTCTGGGTAATACGGTAGAGGCAAAAAACAAACGCTTGGCAGCCGTGTTAAAAGGCGTGGCAGGTTTAACCTTCGGTAATTTTGAAGGCGGTTTTGAAAATAATCAGATTGATTTATTCGGTGACGCCTACGAGTTCCTTATTTCAAACTATGCCGCAAATGCGGGCAAATCCGGTGGCGAATTTTTCACGCCTCAGCACGTCTCAAAATTGATCGCGCAACTTGCCATGCACGGCCAAACCAGCGTCAATAAAATCTATGACCCGGCGGCGGGTTCGGGCTCGTTGCTGTTACAAGCTAAAAAGCACTTTGATGCGCATATCATTGAAGATGGTTTTTTTGGCCAAGAGCTCAACCACACCACCTACAACTTGGCGCGTATGAACATGTTTTTGCACAACATTAACTACGACAAGTTTAATATTCAGTTGGGCGATACCTTAATCGAACCGCATTTTCTCGATGACAAACCCTTTGATGCGATAGTCTCTAACCCGCCTTATTCGATTAACTGGATTGGTAGCGACGACCCAACCCTAATCAACGACGATCGCTTTGCGCCCGCTGGTGTGCTCGCGCCTAAATCAAAAGCCGACTTTGCCTTTGTGCTGCATGCGCTTAGTTACTTATCAAGCAAAGGCCGAGCGGCGATTGTTTGCTTCCCAGGTATTTTCTACCGTGGTGGTGCTGAACAAAAAATTCGCCAGTACTTGGTTGATAACAACTATGTTGAAACCGTGATTTCACTGGCACCTAACCTGTTCTTTGGCACCACCATTGCCGTGAATATATTGGTGCTGTCGAAACACAAAACTGACACCACCACCCAGTTTATTGATGCCAGCGGTTTGTTTAAAAAAGAAACCAATAACAACACCCTAAGCAATGAGCACATTGAAGCCATCATGAAGGTGTTTGCCAGCAAAGAGGACGTGGATCACTTTGCCAAATCCGTTGATTTCGATGTTATCGCAGGCAACAGCTACAACCTGTCGGTCAGCAGTTATGTGGAAGCCAAAGATAATCGCGTAGTTACAAACATTACAGAGCTTAATGCAGAGCTTAAAACCACTGTCGCTAAAATTGATGCGCTTCGCAGTGATATTGATGCCATTGTTGCAAAGATTGAAGGTGAGGAGCTTGAAGCATGAATCATTTGAGTTACATGGAAAAACTGCTAGATGGGGTTGAGGTTGAGTGGAAAAAGTTAGCTGATGTTTTTCAGCTTAAAAATGGATATACACCATCAAAATCAAAAAAAGAATTCTGGGAAAATGGAACTGTTCCATGGTTTAGAATGGACGACATCCGAGAAAATGGTCAAATTCTGGATGAATCGCTACAGAAAGTCTCAGAGAGTGCAATCAAAGGTGGAAAGCTATTTCCTGAAAATTCAATAATAATTGCCACATCAGCAACTATTGGAGAGCACGCTTTGATTCGTGTTCCATTTTTAGCAAATCAGAGATTTACTAATTTAAGTTTAAAGCCAGTATATAAAGACACATTTAACAACAAGTTTATTTTCTACTACTGCTTTATGTTGGCGGATTGGTGTAAAAAAAACACAACCATGTCTAGCTTTGCATCTGTTGATATGGATGGATTTAAAAAATATCCTTTCCCAATTCCATGCCCAAACAACCCAGAAAAATCGCTGGCAATACAAGCTGAAATAGTGCGTATTCTGGACGCATTTACCGCCATGACCGCCGAGCTGACCGCCGAACTTAACATGCGGAAAAAACAATACAACTACTACCGCGACAAGTTGTTGAGTTTTGAAGAGGGTGAAGTTGAGTGGAGGGCTTTGAGTGAAATAGCCGAGTATTCAAAGGCTCGTATTAGTTACACAGAACTAGATGACAGCAATTACGTTGGTGTTGAAAGCTTACTTCAGAATCGAGCTGGTAAAATAGACTCCACTCGAACCCCTGATAGTGGAAATCTTACACAATACAATCCTGATGATATCTTAATTGGGAATATACGTCCTTATTTGAAGAAGATATGGCATGCAGATCGAGTTGGCGGCACGAATGGCGATGTTCTTGTTGTTCAGACGACTGATACAGCTATAAATCCACGATATTTGTATCAAGTTTTAGCTGATGACAAGTTTTTTGAATACAACATGCAACATGCAAAAGGCGCAAAAATGCCACGAGGAAATAAGCCAAAAATCATGGAGTATTTGGTTCCTATTCCATTTGCTAGCAATAGAGAAAAATCTCTTTCGGAACAAGAACGAATCGTTACTATTCTCGACAAATTTGACACTCTAACGAGCTCCATTACCGAAGGTCTGCCCCGCGAAATCGAGCTGCGCCAGAAGCAATACGAATATTACCGAGATTTGCTGCTGAGCTTCCCTAAACCTCATTCAGATGAGGCAGCTTAATGGCCTACCAACCACCTTTTACCATCACCAGCGATATTTTGAACTTGGTGGCACAAATCAGCCAGCAGGTGGGTGAGTTAAATGCCAGCCAGCTCAATGCCTCGCCGCAACTGCGCAAGCAAAACCGCATTAAAACCATTACCGGCACGCTGGCGATTGAAGGCAATAGCTTAACTGAAGAACAAATTACCGCCATTGTTGAGGGTAAGCCCGTGCTCGGCAGCGTGCGTGAGCTGGCCGAGGTAAAAGGCGCGATTGCCGCTTATGATGCACTGCCTGCATTCACACCCAGCGAGATTTCCGATTTACTCACGGCTCACGGTTTAATGCTGTCAGATGTTCTTGTAAATGCCGGTGAGTTTCGCAGTAAAGGCGTGGGTATCCATAAAGGTGGTGTGGTGCACCATGTTGCGCCGCCTGCCCATCAAGTATCTGGTTTAATGGCTGATTTACTCCAATGGCTTAAGCAAACAAAAGACCACCCATTGATCGCCAGTTGTGTATTTCATTACGAATTTGAGTTTATTCACCCCTTTGCCGATGGTAACGGCCGAATGGGGCGGTTATGGCAAACGCTGATTTTGTCCAAGTGGCATCCGTTGTTTCTATCCTTGCCGCTAGAAAGTGTGATTAAAGACCATCAGCAAGCCTATTATCACGCCCTTGAGCAGGCCGATAACCAAGCAGACAGTACGCCGTTTATTCATTTTATGTTGTCGGTTATTCAGCAAACGCTGGCGCAAAACGCCTCTGTAAACGCCCCTGTAAAAGAAGGTGAAAACGCCCCTGTAAATACCCTTATCAATGTAACGGGCCTTAAAACGCCTGAGGCTATTTTGGCATTACTCAGTAACACGCCCGAGCTAACCCGACAACAACTCGCTGATACCTTAAATAAAGACGTGAGAACCATTGGCCGCGCCATTAGCAAACTACAAAAAGAAGGCAGGTTAACTCGGGTAGGTTCAGATAAAACCGGCCATTGGCAAGTCACTGAATAATGCGATGCGGTGGCTATTTCCATTTTGGAAAACACCACGGCTAACAAAAAAGGATGTAAACGTATGACGACGTATAAAACGGTTGCAGAGTCCAATAATTACATTGTTTTAGATAAATACACTAAAGAATGGCAGGTTAACGAAAGCTTTCAGAGTGAAGCTGACTTAGAGCGCGAGCTTATTCAGGACTTAACTAATCAAGGTTATGAATACCTACCTGCTTTAACCACACCCGATGCCATGATGGCGAATGTGCGCAAGCAGCTACAAGCCCTTAATAAGGTCGAGTTTACCGATGCCGAATGGGCGCGCTTTTGCGAGCAATACCTGAACACACCCAGCGATAATATTCTTGATAAAACTCGCAAGGTGCACAGTGACTATATTTTCGATTTTGTCTTTGATGATGGCCACATAGAAAATATCTACCTGTTCGACAAGAAAACCATTGCTCGTAACAAAGTGCAGGTCATTAAGCAGTTTGAGCAAACGGGAAGCCATGCTAACCGTTACGATGTGACTATTTTGGTCAATGGTTTGCCTTTGGTGCAAATCGAACTGAAAAAGCGTGGTGTGGCGATCCGTGAGGCATTTAATCAAATTCATAGGTACAGCAAAGAGAGCTTTAATGCAGAGAACTCGTTGTACAAGTTCTTGCAGTTGTTTGTGATCTCTAATGGCACCGACACGCGCTATTTTGCCAATACCACCAAGCGCGACAAGAACAGCTTCGACTTTACGATGAACTGGGCGAAGTCAGACAATACGCTGATCAAAGATTTAAAAGACTTTACCGCCACCTTTTTCCAGAAAGAGACGCTGCTTGAAGTGATCTTGCGTTACTCTGTGTTTGACGTCAGCAATACCTTGCTCGTGATGCGCCCTTACCAAATTGCGGCCACTGAGCGCATTTTATGGAAGATTAAGAGCGCCTTGAACGCTAAGAATTGGAGCTCTCCTAGTAATCAAAACAAGGAAAGCGGTGGATACATTTGGCACACTACCGGTTCAGGTAAAACACTCACTAGCTTTAAAGCGGCACGTTTGGCCACCGATTTAGACTGTATCGATAAAGTCTTCTTTGTGGTGGACCGAAAAGACCTCGACTATCAGACGATGAAAGAGTATCAGCGGTTCTCACCTGATAGTGTGAACGGTTCAGACAGTACCGCAGGACTTAAGAGTAACCTGGATAAAGACGATAACAAGATTGTCGTCACCACAATCCAAAAGCTCAACAACTTAATCAAAAGCGAAAGCGATTTAGCTATATACAACAAGCAAGTTGTCTTTATTTTTGATGAGTGTCATCGAAGCCAGTTCGGTGAGGCGCAGAAAAACCTGAAGAAGAAATTCAAAAAGTACTACCAGTTTGGCTTCACAGGTACGCCCATTTTCCCAGAAAATGCACTGGGCGCAGAAACCACGGGTAGCGTGTTTGGCCAGCAGTTGCACACGTATGTGATCACCGATGCCATTCGTGATGAAAAAGTACTCAAGTTCAAAGTGGACTATAACGATGTTCGTCCGCAATTTAAGAGCATTGAGACTGAGCAGGATGATAAGAAGCTTAGTGCGGCGGAGAATAAGAAAGCCTTCTTACATCCAATGCGCATTGGTGAAATCTCGCAGTATATTCTGAGCCATTTTAACCAGAAAACACATCGAGCCTATTCTGGCGCCAAAGGGTTTAACGCCATGTTTGCGGTCAGTAGTGTTGATGCGGCGAAAGCCTACTATGAAACCTTCAAAACATTGCAGGCCGAGGCTGAGAATGGACCTACAAGTAAACCTCTGCGCATTGCAACTATCTTCTCATTTGCTGCCAATGAAGAGCAGGACGCCATTGGTGATATTTTAGATGAGAGTTTTGAAGTCAGTGCCATGAACAGCAGCGCAAAAGAGTTTTTGAGCGCCGCGATTAAAGATTACAACGCCATGTTTAAATCTAACTATGGCGTGGACAGTAATGGCTTTCAGAACTACTACCGTGACCTTGCTCAGCGCGTGAAGAATCAAGAAATAGATCTGCTCATAGTGGTGGGGATGTTTTTAACGGGCTTTGATGCGCCTACGCTTAATACCCTGTTTGTTGATAAGAATTTGCGCTATCACGGCTTGATGCAGGCATTTTCTCGCACTAACCGCATTTATGATGCGACGAAGACCTTTGGCAATATTGTTACCTTCCGTGATTTGGAGCAGGCAACCATCGATGCTATCACCTTGTTTGGTGACAAAAACACCAAAAACGTGGTGTTGGAGAAGAGCTACAAAGAATACATGGAAGGCTTTAACGATATTGCTACTGGCCAAGCTCGTCGAGGTTTTGTTGATATCGTCAAAGAGCTGCAAGAACGTTTTCCAAACCCAGAAAATATTGAAAAAGAACAAGATAAAAAAGAATTTGCCAAGCTGTTTGGTGAATACCTAAAAGCAGAAAATATTCTACAAAACTACGATGAGTTTGCTGGATTAAAAGCACTGCAAAGCTTAGATACCAGTGATGAACAAGCTGTTGAAGAGTTTAAGTCAAAGTACTATCTGGACGATGCTGACATCGAGGCAATGCAAACCATCGATATGCCGAGCGAACGTGCTATCCAAGATTATCGCTCTACCTACAACGATACCCGCGACTGGTTGCGACGCGATAAAGAAGGTCAGGATAAAGATAAGTCAACGGTAGACTGGGACGATGTGGTCTTTGAAATTGATTTGCTTAAATCGCAAGAAATCAACCTCGATTACATTCTTGAACTGATTTTTGATCACAATAAGAAGAACAAGAGCAAAGAAGGCTTGATTGAAGAAGTTCGTCGTATGATCCGCGGTAGCCTTGGCAATAGAGCGAAAGAGAGCTTGGTGGTTGATTTTATTAACCAGACAAACCTAGATGAGATCAATGACAAAGCCAGCATTATCGACGCTTTCTTCAAATTCGCCCAGGCGGAGCAGAAGCGCGAAGCCGATGCCATTATTGCCTCTGAAAAGCTCAATATCGATGCTGCCAAACGCTATATTGCGTCATCACTCAAACGTGAGTACGCCTCTGAAAATGGCACAGCACTTAATGAGGCACTGCCCAAACTTAGCCCATTGAACCCACAGTACCGAACCCAGAAGCAAACGGTTTTTCAGAAAATTGCCGCTTTTGTTGAAAAATTCAAAGGTGTGGGTGGGCAGTTGTAGTGATATGAAGAGCTCTTTTCACGTAGTTAATGCTTGATGAAAAGAGCTCGATATTTTTAAATTAGTGCTGTTTTTTTTCGAGATAGCAGATATGAATATTCAAATTAGTTTAATTATTATGCATTTTCTGGATAGGTCATTGGCCCACAAATGGAGCTAATAAATAAAGCTACTAAATGATTTCTGTCCAAAAGTGAGTTGTGTGGTGTCGAGTGGAGATTGTACGATTAAGTCACGCTATATAATCAAATCAGCCAGTTCGTGTATGAGTTAGTGCAAAAAGGGGAGTCAGTTAATCTGACTCCCCTTTTTTGGAACGCTTGTTGGACTTACATTAAAACCTACGTTAGGCCCAAACTAGCGTAATGTTAGAACAATAAATGCGCTACACCTGCGATAACAGGCAGTGTCACTAAGGTGCGTAGAATAAATACTACGAAAAGCTCAACGAAGTTGACGGGAATTTTACTGCCGATAAGCAGTGCACCGACTTCACTCATATAGATCAACTGAGTCACAGATAAGGCTGCAATTACAAAGCGGGTCATATCTGATTCAATTGAGCTGGCAAGGATTGACGGAATAAACATATCCGCAAAACCGACTACGATTGTTTTAGAGGCTTCAGTGGCTTCTGGAATATGCAGTAATTCGAGTAATGGAATAAACGGCATACCAAGATAGTTAAAGATGGGCGTGTGCTCGGCAATAATCAGTGCCAGCGTACCAATGGCCATTACCACAGGGATAATACCAAACACCATATCGACAACGTTTTTAATACCTTCATTTAAGACCGCTTTTATGCCACCAGCACTGGCGGCTTTTTCTAAGGCTTTATCAAAGCCCCAAGATAAGGCGCCATGTCCTGCTGGGATCAGCTCATCATCTGGCATGCGTGGTGTGTCATCTATGTAGTTGTCTTTCTTCCACGATAATGGTGGCAACTTAGGCACAATCACAGCGGCGGCAAAACCCGCGAGGCACACAGTCAAATAAAAGGGCACAAACATATGCTCTAACTTAACTTGTGAAATCACCACTAAGCTGAAGGTAATCGATACCGCCGAGAAGGTTGTACCAATAACTGCGGCTTCTCTCTGGGTATAAAAACGGGCTTCGTATTGTTTGCTGGTCAGCAAAATGCCGACACTGCCATCACCTAACCATGAGGCCATACAATCGATAGCGCTACGACCCGGTAGATTGAACACGGGACGCATGACTTTCGTTAAGAGTGTGCCAAAGAGCTCGAGTAGGCCGAAGTTCAGCAGCAGCGGCAGTAACATACCCGCAAAGATAAATACTGAGAACAACACAGGTAATAAGTCGTTTAAGACTAATGCGCCAGTGCTCGAGGAGTTGATGATCTCTGGACCTAAACCTAAGTAAGTCAGTACGATAAACACTGCACCTAAGATCCGAGTCGTCAACCACATAGGGCTGACATTCAATAAACCATTAAGGAAGTGATTTTGGCTAACAAATGTGGGCTTAAACACTTTTGACAGTAAAGAGGCCAGCGCCGTAGTCACAACAATAATAGTCACTATGAGGGTTAGCACACCGCTCAATGCGCCTTGCAGTGCTTTAGATATGATAGCGATAGGAATTGTGATCGCATCGTTGTAGCTGATAGGGGTCATAAATAACAACAGACCAATCAGCGAAGGGACGATAAAGGTGAGTATCGTCTTAATGTTTCGGTTTTTATTTTCAGTAGCCAATGTTGTACACCTTAAAGTACGAGTCGTACATGGTAAATTTGAATAAATAGCCGCACGTAACAAGCTGTCGACGCTAATTAAGGTGCATTTAAATTCAACTCAAAAACGAGAATGGGGAAGATTACTCGCTTAGCTTCTCTATGTAAAACGATTCGCTAGTTAGTTTGATATAAGCAGCAAAACAGCATAGTTATTTTACTTCAGTTGTCGATAAATTAAGAGTGGTTACATTGGCTTGTGTTACTATAAAAGCATTATTAAACATGGTTTTACCATCAATTATCTTAGGTGGGTTAACGACTGGTTAATTACTTGTTTACTGATGTGTGTGAAACTATCTAGATGTTATTTCTGCACAAAAAAACATCAGCAACTTTAGCGCTACTGCCATGTTGGCTGGTTTTCTGTTCGATTTGAAAGTGCAATAGAGATAACTCTGGCTATATAGCGTTGGCGAGAACCTGTTGTGCATATCGCGGTAATGTTAAGGAGTCTTGGGCACTAGGACACATTTTTATGCGATAAGCCTTTAAATCGACCTATCTCTAAAAGTGACCTTCTCCATTATCTTGATGCTTTTGTGATTGACTAAAAAGTCGCAAATAACGATGAAAGTAAAAATATTATTCATAAAGCGGATACCCGCCGCTTTAAATCTTCTCATTTCCATGTAAGTTAGTATTACTCCCATCCAGCTCTAGTATTCATGATCGCAAAAGTACAGAAGGTTACGATTAAAGGCGGCTCAACACTGGCCATTAAGTTTGGTTTTTTGGGGATCTTTGGGCTTTTAATTGGCATTGTTATTACTGTTTTGGGGTTCGATGATTCTGAATTCCATCGCTTCAACTTTTTGAATCACACCCTAAGTGAATTAGGGACTTATGGTCATTCGTCTTTCGCTGTTATTCTTAACGGTGGATTGTTTTTTGGCAGTTTAAGCCTCGTTTTCTATTGTTTGTCTTCTTTGCAGCAGGTGACTTCTTGCTGGGGATACCCTTTCTTTATCAGTTTGGCTCTCACTTTTCTGGCTTTAGCGAGCGTGGGATTATTTCCGGTGAACGTGTATCACTTGCATGTTCTTGGGCTGAAATGGTTTTTCTATCTGGGGAGTTTGAGTGCGATCTTCTACTTAGCCTTGGTCTGTTTCGGCAAGTCTAACTTTGGCCGTTGGACTGGGTTGTTGGCGTTAATAGTCTTATGTAGCATGTTGACGTTTCTGTATGCACCACAGCTCAATTTAGGTTTGACCGAAGGTGATAGACCGTTTTATCAGGAGATGGTATTGCAACTGCCGCGTCCTACTTTGTGGTGGCCAGCCCTACTAGAATGGATTGGACTGGGAAGTTTATTGTGCTGGACAAGTGTGCTGCTTTTTAGCCAGTTAAGCTTCAGCCAAGATCCCAAAATCATTGGCTGAGTTATCTTTGAATTTAGACTTATCTTCAGCTCTAGGCTATGGATTCACATGCACAGCAAGGCCCGCTTCACCAAACCAATAACCGTTGCACTGGGTTATACCAAGATTGCTATTCATCGAAAAATCCTGAACATTTTTAGTCGCTTGAATCGTATCGACCAAAGTATTGGCTTTAGTGATGCAGTCAAGACTACTGGGTGATACTCGAAACACATCGACCCCTATTTGTGTCATTGCCGCTATTTCACTGCGTAAATCTAAACAGCTAGCGGATTGGGTTTGAATTCCATTGAGCCTGAGTAAAGGTTGCTGCTCTTGGGTTTGCGCGAGTAGTCCTTTACTGTATTCACGGCATACCGTTTCGCAATGATCTTTCGTGAGCTGTTTGTGCCTAGCGGTAAAGCAGCGCGCCGAATGGGCGAGTGGTAAATAGCCGTGGCCGAGCACTTCCACCTCAAATGATGGCTGCTCTTGAATTACTTGTTGTAACCAAGCCTTAGATAGCTCCACTGGCATCACAAATCTTTGCATTCCAAACCGCTGCAAAATGTCTAAACTGGCACGATTGTAGTTATTGATACTCGCGCCGCAGACAAAGGGCAAATTACGCTCTTTAGCAAGATACACTGCCGCCATATCGTTTGCTTCGACGATAAATTCACCGTTATCGACCTGGCGTTTGAGCTCAGTATATTCAGATGGCGCTTCGATTAAGGCCAGCGTTGAAAGCACGACTTCTTTACCCGCCTGCTTGAGCATTTGCGCCAGCTCTAGATAATCGCCCCACTTGAGTTCGCGTCTGCGGCTACAAACCGCCTCACCTAAATACACTAAGGGAATTTGACTGGCGGCGACTTGCTGGTAAAAGTCAGCGACTTGCTGTTTCTGCCAGCAATACAACAGTGGTCCTAGGGAAATCTTCATAAGGTGTCCTTTGTCAATCTTGCTCTCTATTTACCTTTTATTGCCAATCGCGCTCGTAGGCGCCAAGCGTAGTGATCTGACCCTCGGATACTTTCGCTAGGGCTTGTTCCCAATGGGGTTGATTTTGGCTTTGTGAGTACAGCGCTGGATTATTTAGATAGGTGTCTATGGCCTGACGCCATACTCGAGTGACTTGTTCAACATAGGCGGGGCTGCGTTGACGTCCTTCGATTTTCAGCGACACTATGCCAGCTTTGGCTAGCTCTGGAAGTAAGCTTAAGGTATTCAAACTGGTTGGTGATTCGAGTAAATATTGCGGCGAATCTTGATCTGCTGTGATGTAACGGCCTTTGCATACCACGGGATAACCCATTTGTTCGTCGAGGGCCGATTTATCAATTAACACATCGTTGAGCCGGGTTAATCTGTTCTGTCCTTCTTCTTGCCAGCGTACGTGTTTTGCTGGTGAACAAGATCCACCTGTGTTGGGCGATTGGCCCGTTACATAGGATGACAGCTGGCAACGCCCTTCGGCCATAATGCACAGACTACCAAAGGCGAATACTTCCAAATCCACAGGGCTGACTTTAGCAAGATCCCGTACTTGTTTCATGGATAACACCCGTGGCAATACTACTCGGGCGATGTTAAAGGCTTCCTTATAAAAGCTCAGCGCACCCAGATTGGTTGCACTGGCCTGCACCGATAAATGCAGTGGCAGGTTTGGATAGTGCCTATGGGCATAATCGAGTAAAGAAAGATCGGCGACAATTAATGCATCCATACCCAGTTTTGCCGCTAAATCGATAGCTTGATACCAACGATGCTCTTCACCGGGCTTTGGAAAAGTATTTAAGGTCAAAAAGATTTTTTTGCCGTGCTTTTGCGTCAGCTCAGTGGCTTCTTGCAATTTTGTGGGGGTGAAGTTTAATCCTGCAAACGAGCGCGCGTTGGTGTCGTCTTTTAACCCTAGATACACAGCGTCGGCTCCGGCATGTAATGCCGACTTTAGCGAGGCCAGATTTCCTGCTGGACACAACAGCTCCATAGTGATGCTCCCGATAAAATGATAGCCGCTGAGTGTAGGTAAGATTGAATGGCGATGAATTGATTTAAAACAGGTTTAAGATCATAAAATCCCGATAAACTGGGATATATCATGTTTTATTCTTGTAGGGTTCCCGCTATGTCCGCTGTTTTTTTCGCAAAATTTGCTCAGCAACTTTTAGAGTTCACCCCAAAAGCCATCGGCTTTCCCCTTGCTAAGATGCCGTTTAGCCTCAAAGCAAAAGCCATCAGCCAATTGCTTGAACTCTTACTTGCCGAGCAAGCTGCTGGCGATGAGCTTGGATTTTTGACGGATAAATGGGTCGCGATTCGAGTGGAAGATATAAACTTAGCCTTCGAAGTCAGTTTTAATGGCAAGTGGCAAGTCAGAGAGCTCACCAATGCGCAGGTGACCTTCAGTGCCAACTCTGCTGAGCTAGTGTTAGTGGCGGCGGCGAAGGAAGATCCCGACACGCTATTCTTCCAGCGTAAGCTGAGTATTCAAGGTGATACTGAATTAGGACTCGAAGTGAAAAACCTGCTGTTAAGTATCGAATTTGCCAGTATGCCAGCCCCAATTCGTCTTAGTGTTGAAAAGCTTGCCGCTGTGATTGAGCGTCTGCAAATTGAAGCGAAACCGACAATTATTCTCGCCAAATCACCAAGCTTTTAACGTTATTTAGTGAGACTACACACTGCTAATTCCATAAAGAAGCCCGCTAAGTTGTTATCTTAGTGGGCTTATTTTTATTTAAACTTTATTATATGGTTTGGCCAATGAGTTAGTAGCTTGCACTCAGTTGTAGTCCCGAGTAGCTCGAATAAGCGCGTAACATCACATGGTAAGTTCCCGCTTGAGTCACGGTAATCGAACAGCTTTCATTGTTCCCGTTTTTATAGGGACGGCAATCATAGCTGGTAGTCGTCGGGGCTGTACCTGCTTTAACATACAGGTCTACATCTCCAGTTCCGCCACTGGTGGCAATGTTGAGTTGGCTATTGGCAGGAACCACTATCTTATACAGTTTCTCTGTTGCCGTTGCCCCGCTTAAATTCGTGACAGGTACGCCATTGGTTAAGCAGTTTGCATCGGTGCAGCTTCCGCCACCATTCAGGTTATAGCTGGCTGTCAGTTGGGCATTGGCGTAATTATTATAGCCTTGCACCATCACATACCACCGACCCGCCGTAGGTGTGGTGAAATTACAGCTCTCGTTGTTGCCATTTTGATAGGGGCGGCATTGGTAGCTTGTTGTCGTCGGTTTTTGCCCTTGGCTGACATAAATATCCGCATCACCAGAACCACCCGCTAGATTGATCCCTAAACTTGCCGCATTGACTGGGACATCGATGTAGTAATACGTCGCAGAACCTGTGGCACCACTGATTGCGACACCCACATTATTTTGCAGTGGTGTTTCATCGACGGGACAATTATTGCCACAGCCACCATCATCGCCTGCGAGTGAAAAGAGTAATTTATTGGGTGAACCTGTTTTCGCGTCTGTAACTTTATTTGACGTGGCGCGCGTCGTAAGT
Source organism: Shewanella sp. SM20 (assembly GCF_025654545.1). Lineage (NCBI taxonomy): Bacteria > Pseudomonadati > Pseudomonadota > Gammaproteobacteria > Alteromonadales > Shewanellaceae > Shewanella > Shewanella sp. SM20. The sequence goes on from NZ_JAKKRK010000001.1 coordinate 115,354, forward strand.
AAGTTTGTCACCTGTGCGGGAGAGAGATTTGGATTTTCATCTAAGTATAATGCGGCAACGCCTGCCACATGTGGGGCTGCCATTGAGGTACCACTTATGGTATTAGTCGCTGAATTCGAGTTATACCAAGCGGACGTAATGCTCGAACCTGGCGCATAGATATCAAGGCAAGTCCCGAAGTTAGAAAAACTCGAGCGGGAATCGTTACTGGTGGTTGAACCAACCGTGATGGCATTTACCGCCCGTGCGGGTGAGTAATTACAGGCGCTGCTGTTGTCGTTACCCGCCGCCACTATGAAAGTGACCCCTGCGGCAACTGCGGCATTGACTGCATCATCAGTTGCTTGGGAGGCGCCGCCTCCTAAACTCATGTTTGCGACGGCGGGGCCGGAAGCATTGTTTTTCACCCAGTTTATCCCTGCAATCACGCCAGAGTTACTGCCTGAACCTGAACAGTTGAGTACTCTGACGCCCACAAGATTGACGTTTTTAGCCACACCGTAGGTAGCACCGCCAACAGTTCCTGCCACATGGGTACCATGGCCGTTACAGTCAGTCGCATCGTAATCATTATCCACAAAATCATAGCCACTGCTGGCGCGACCACCAAACTCATTGTGAGTATTAAGCACGCCAGTATCGATCACAAAGGCGGTTACACCAGAGCCGTCGAAATCCGTGTGATAGTTACTATCCAATGGCAAGTTTCGTTGATCGATTCTGTCTATGCCCCAGGTCGGACTCGGTTGATTGGCATTGGCTTCAACCATAGGCGTTACTGACATGATTTGATCTTGTTCTATGTATTTCACATTTGGATCTTTACGCAGTGCTTTAATCTGTTGGGCGCTGGCCTTGATGAGTACACCATTGAGCACATTGCCAAAGTTTTTCATCACAGTGACATCATATTGGTTGACTAAACTCTCGGCTTGTTTCGTCGCGAATTCAGCTATGGTGTTGTTATTACTTAGATTAAGAACGCTTGGGGTATTGAATACAACAATGTAAGTATCTTTGATGGCTTTAGATTGCGGGACACTTACCATACTCGCTTGGTATTCATTAGCGTTAACAGGGAAGTAAGCAAGTCCAGTTGCGACCGCGACTGCAATTAAATGTTTCTTATGCATGTTGAACTCCATTTTCTTTTTATGTCTCCACGGACTTCGAGACATAATTCAATGTAGAAGGTATTTTCAACCTGCCCAGTTTGATGATTAAGGTATACCTAATTCATAAGGTTAAAATGTAACACTTGATTTACAATTTGACCGTGGGTGACTTTTTACTTAGCTAAAGAGTGAGGTGTACAAATAAGCGTCAAAATAATAACTATTAGTCTATTAAAACAACCTAGTCTGTAAAAGTGGTGATTTATCAAGCGACATTTTGTCCGAATCATAAACTGTGCAGCAGCGATAAATTCCGTCTGCTACTTTTTTGACATTCACCGCTGAAAAGAAAGTCAGTCTAAAGTAGTGTTTTGACTAATGCTGAGATAAAGGCTTGGATTTAAGCGATTTAAAGGTTTTCCATACCGTTAAATGCATCTTTATTGTGATTTTTTATGCGGGTTGTTTTGCGCAGGTTATGGCAGGTATTAGAGCAGATGTGACCGAGAGGCATTATAGCCACTCGGTCAGGTGGCGTGATTAAGCTTTTTGCGTTAACACGGCAAATTTCACTAACAATTCGTCGTTAGATTCGACACGGTTTGGATCTGGGTCGATGCAATCAATGGGGCAGACAGACACGCAAGTCGGTTTGTCGTAGTGACCCACACATTCGGTGCAACGGTCTGGATCGATTTCATAGATCTCTTCGCCCATAGTGATAGCCTGATTAGGACATTCAGGTTCACACATGTCGCAATTGATGCAGCTATCGTCGATCAGTAGTGCCATGATCTTAACCTAGTTCATGTGGGTTGCGAGTATCCTGACCTTGGGGCAAGTTACGCAGCAAAATTCCGTGGCTCAAATCGACTTCTTTCGGCACGGGTAGATATACAGTGTGCCCCGAACCTAAACCGGCTTCAACCGCTTCAGCTTTGCGATTTTCGAGTTGTTCAATCGTCAAACTGATATTGCCCTGCGGTGTCATCAGTTCAACACTGTCGCCAACGGAGAACTTGTTTTTTACTTCAATTTCGGCCAATCCTGCAAGATTACGTTTGCCCGTCAGTTCACCTACAAATTGTTGGGTGTCACTAACTGAGTAGCCATAGTCATAATTTTGATATTCATCATGCACATGGCGACGTAAAAAGCCTTCGGTATAACCACGGTGGGCTAGGCCTTCTAATTGATTCATTAGACTGCGGTCGAAATCTTTACCCGATGAAGCATCTTCAATCGCGCGGCGATACAGTTGTGCGGTACGGGCAACGTAATAGAAGGACTTAGTGCGGCCTTCAATTTTGAGCGAGTCTATGCCCATTTTAGTCAGGCGCTCAACGTGCTGAATGGCCCGTAAGTCTTTAGAGTTCATGATATAAGTGCCGTGCTCATCTTCGAAGGCGGGCATGTATTCGCCGGGGCGATTGGCTTCCTGTAGTAGGTAAATTTGATCTGTGGGAGCGCCTGCGCCTAAGGTCGTTGGCGTTTCAATTTGCACCGGATTTGGCATGGCAATGATGTCACCGCTGTCATTTTGCTGGGCTTCGTGTACATCGTATTTCCAGCGACAAGCATTAGTGCAGGTGCCTTGGTTAGGATCGCGTTTATTGATATAACCTGAGAGTAAACAACGGCCTGAATACGCCATACACAGGGCGCCATGCACAAACACTTCAAGCTCGATATCGGGGCAGCGCTGACGAATTTCTTCTATTTCATCTAAAGACAATTCGCGTGACAGGATCACGCGTTTGATGCCTTGGGTTTGCCAAAACTTGACCGAGGCCCAGTTGATGGCATTCGCTTGCACGGATAAATGCACCACTTGATCAGGAAACGCTTCACGCACCATCATGATTAAACCGGGATCGGACATGATCAGTGCGTCAGGCTTCATCGCCACTACGGGTTCCATGTCCTTGATATAGGTTTTTAGCTTGGCATTGTGGGGCGCGATATTGCTCACCACATACAGCTTTTTACCGAGTGCATGGGCTTCTTCAATCCCAGTGGCAAGGTTTTCCATTTTAAAGTCATTGTTACGTACCCTTAGACTATATCTTGGCTGACCGGCATACACTGCATCTGCACCATAGGCAAAGGCGTAGCGCATGTTCTTTAAGGTTCCAGCTGGAGACAGCAGCTCAGGTTTAAACATAATCACTCTCAAATGGGTTAATAAATGACGCGGTGCGCGGGGGCGGCATTTTACACAATGAAAGTAGGGGTATGCAAATTGCCTTAGTTAACTTTAGCAGTACTTCACATTTTACGAATATAGTGAGTTTTACTTAGATCGACTGGAGCGGAATATTTCAACTTGAGTGATGATTGAGGTCGATGATCAAGACAGATAATTAAGGCAAAATTGATAACGCAATCATACAATTTATTAACGTCCGTTGCTTTTTTCTACGTATCTAATGACAGCCAGCTGATATACTCCAACTATCCAATGTTCATGTTTACAGATTGATGGGAGCTAAGATGTCTACCGAACATCTACTGTTAGTCAGTTTATTAAAAAAACTAAAAGATGATGCCTTAGTGCTACCGACCTTGCCTGAAGTGGCGATGCGGGTGCAAGAAGTGGTCGGACGCTCCGATGCGAGCCTTAAACAAGTGGCGGAAGTGATCGGTCAAGATGCTGCGATTTCTGCGCGTATTATTAAGGTCGCCAACAGCGCGCTATATAGCCGAGGCGTGCCCGCTGAAAGTATTAACAGTGCGGTTTCTCGTATCGGTTTAATTCAGATTAAAAGCATTGCCACTTCGGTGGCGATGGAGCAATTATTCATTTCCACCAATGAAATGGTGTGGGAAGTCATGGACGAAGTGTGGCGTACCTCAATCGATGTAACCGCTGCGTCTTGTGCCATGCTGCAGATGTACAATAAGCGCCATTCAACCAGCCGGTTAAATTTTGATACCTTAACCTTAGCTGGACTCGTGCATAACATTGGCGCCTTACCTGTATTAACAGAAGCGGAGGCGCATCCCCATTTATTCACTAGCATTGATCAATTACGCGCGCTCGTACGTAAAATGCAAGGGCCTTTGGGTCGTGCTGTTTTGAAAAGTTGGGATTTCTCTACCGAAGTGATGGAAGTGGTTGAGCGTTGGGCTGATTTACCTTATCTACCCGATCATGTCACCTATCTTGACTTTATTCGTGCAGCGGCCTTTTATACCGGTGAATTGCGAGCGGGCACTGAACTAGAGCAACGTCTCGGTGTGTTTGTCGCCCGTGGATTACCTGTGACGACCGATGATTTAGCCAGTGATGAGTTTATGGATAAATTCCATTCAATTAGAGAAAGTTACCAATAATCGTTAGGCCTAAATGGAATTCAAATGGCGCTGATATCTTTTATCGTGTCATTTGAGAAAAAGCTTACGTGGTATGGCAGAGGCCAAGGTATGTTCGTAATCGGGTTAGTTGTCGCTTCTCTCGCTTTATTGATATTTTCATTGTATATCCTGCAGGCAAAATACAGATCTTTACGGTCGCAGCAAAAATTCTTAGCACAGCTTTGTACCCAGCTAGAGCAGCAAAAGGTTGAACGCCAAGCTTTAGACATTGGCATCGTCCCCCAAGCGTTTGCTCCTCTCTACCATACTTTAAATGAATTATTAAAGGCGTTACCGGCAAGTGTGGGTAAGGATAAGCTAACAGGACTAGTTAATCGTGTCGGCTTGAAACGTACTCTTACTGGCATGATGCCGCTGACTCAAGGGACATTAGTGCTAATTGATATTTATCGATTTCGCTATGTGAATGATCTCTTTGGTTTTGTATTTGGCGATATCCTGCTGAAGCAATTTGCAGAACGCTTAAACAGCTTAAGTTTATCCCCAAGGTTAATCGCACGGCTCAATGGTGATGAATTTTGCCTATATTACGAGCAAGCGTTGACTGAGGAGCAATTAGTCCATTTGAGAGGCCGTTTGCAGGTGCCTTTTAGCATTAAGAACACGCCAGTCAGCGTTAAACTTCAAATCGGTTGTGTGCATTTACAAGAACACCACGCCGATACGAGCCAGATGTTACGTCGCGTCGATTTGGCGCTGAAGAAAGCCCGCCACTCTCGTAGCGCGATTGCTTACTATGCCGAGAATGATGATATTCAACAGTTAAGAGAACTGAGAATTATCGATAGCTTGCCCAAAGGTTTACAACGCAATCAAGTGTATATGGTGTATCAAGCGAAACAGGATATTGCGACGGGACGGTGTTTTCAGGTTGAAGCCTTGATGCGCTGGGAGCACGACGAGCTTGGGGTTATTTCTCCTGGCGAGTTTATCCCCTTAGCCGAATATGCTGGCATGATTGATTTAGTGAGCCAATGGGCACTCGACCAAGTGTTAGCGCAGCAGGCAAAATGGCGCGCGGCAGGAATACAATTGTGCGTCGCAGTCAATCTATCAACACGGGATCTCGATAGTGAAACCTTGCCCCAAGAAATTGCGGCGAGATTAGCTTATTACCAGCTTCCACCCGAATCTTTAATGATTGAAATTACCGAGAGTACTTTAATGGCGGATTTAACTAAGGCGGTCGAAACCTTAGATAAAATTCGTGCGTTAGGGGTTAGGCTCGCGATTGATGATTTTGGTACCGGTCATTCTTCATTGGCTTATTTGAAGCATCTACCCGTTAATGAAGTCAAAATCGATAAAGCCTTTTTAAAGGATCTCGAGCAAGATAAACCATCGGAATATATCCTCGAAGCCAGTATTAATATTGCCAAAAAACTCGGTTATGAGGTAACTGTTGAAGGAATTGAAACGCTTGAGATTAGAGATAGGTTAGTGGCTATGGGGGTTGATACTATACAAGGTATGTATTACGCGAAGCCCATGAGTGCCGCTGAACTCGAAATGAACTGGGCCCAACTACATAATACAATCTAAACTTTGTGCTCATTAAAGTAAGCGCTCGTTAAATCAAATGTTCGTCAAATAAAATGCTCGTTAAATCAAGAGTATTAAGGCTTGCAGCCGAGCCTTAATACTGTCCAGTTATCGTTATTTGAGTTGTACTTCTTTGAGTGATTTTTGTTGCCTTTGCTGATGTCGAAATAAGCTCAGGAAATCGCGCGTGTACTTGTATGTAAGAGTATTAGCTTTGTTCGCTTGAAAGAAAACCCTGACTTAATACGGCGATTAAATCTGCCGGCATAGGCGCTAATTGGCGGGCTTGATTCATACACACCATTTCAATGGTTGCCGTAACAGCAGGCTTTTTACCCTGCGGGCGCCAAATCTCCTGCTGCCACACAGTGCGATACTTGCTCTCAAAGTAAAATTTAGTGCGAACATCGATAATATCGGCAAATTCCACCCCCTCATGGCACAACATATCGCTACGATACACAGCAAAACCCAGTTGGTTTTGTTGCCATAATGCACTTAAACGCTCAGCACCAATCACATGCTCACGGGCTCGCTCGAAGTATTTCAAAAAGTTGGGGTGATACACCACGCCAGAAAAATCAGTATCTTCATAGTAGATTTGCACTGGGAAAGAAAAGGTCGGGCTAAATTGCGGCATGGGGTACGGCTATTCTAGATAGTTTTATTGCGCAATAGTTTAGCGGCTTATCTCTTAAAACAAAACCTCTAATGCGGAGAGACAAAAGCGCTGTTAAGGGAAATGTGCAGGCTACTTTAGGTCGGCAACGGCTGGACATGATTGACAATGTGACGACTGAAATAGTTATTAGATTCGATTATGTGACGTTTTTCTGCTTATAGATAAAATGCTTGTTACCCAAAAAATATCACGCTAATCAGGCAGTAAAATCACACTATCGTGCCTAATTCATTAATCCCTTCCTATACTGATAACTGCAATCCCTTTCTTACGTTGATTTGCTAGGTTGAGAGCTTTATATGAGCGAAATTAAAAAATCAGAAATATTGACAGAGAGTGGCACAAATGAACTCGAAATTATTGAGTTTCATCTACATAAGACACTTCCTAACGGTGGCCATAAGGTGTGCCATTACGGTATTAATGTCGCCAAAGTGAGAGAAGTGATTAGGGTGCCAGAAACGTCAGATTATCCCAATGCCCAGCGGCACATGGTTGGGGTGTTCTCGCTGCGAGAAAAGTTGATCCCTTTGGTCGATCTTGCCGGTTGGCTCGGAATATCGACACCAGAGGATTTAACCCACAAAGTGGTCATAGTGACTGATTTTAATAAGATGATTAATGGGTTCTTAATCGATAGTGTTCGTAGCATCCATAGAGTGTCGTGGGAGCAAGTTGAATCGCCGAGTCAATTTTTAGAAGCGGGTGAAAATGATTGTGTCGTTGCCGTAGTGCGCCGTGATGGCATGCTCATTATGATATTGGATTTTGAGAAAATTATTGCTGACATTAATCCTGAACTGAGTATGGATAAGTACGATGTCACGCTCGATAGAAGTGTACTGATCAATGATAAAATGCTGGCGAAACGTGAAGCGAAAACGATTTTAATTGTCGATGATTCCGCTTTTATTCGTAAGATGATCGAAAATACCCTTCGCAGCGCAGGTTACAACATTATCACAGCCAAAGATGGTGGTGATGCTCTTGAAATGCTAATGGAATTTGAGAATCTTGCTGACCAAGATAATGCTTCTATCTCTGATTTTGTCAGCGCCATTATTACGGATGTTGAGATGCCTCGCATGGATGGCATGCATTTGGTGAAACGCTTAAGAGAATCCAAGGCGTATCGACAAATGCCAATTGTGATGTTTTCCTCTTTAATGAGTGAAGATAACCGCGCAAAGGCGATGGCATTAGGTGCTAACGATACCATTACTAAACCAGAAATTGGTCGTATGGTCGGTATGATAGATAAATACGTATTCGAAGAGTAATGCCATTTCATTTAGCGGCGATATTTGAATATGGGGTATTCGAGTCATCGCTATCAACGTCTTTAGTGATTCTTCAATGACAAACCATATCAAAGTAAAAAGCCATATTCACCGAGGCGAATATGGCTTTTTTGTAGGGTAAACGTTGTTTACTAGCGAATGATCATTTGATCGCGCTCTGGTCCAACAGAAACCATGCTAACGCGTACACCCATTAAGTCTTCAATACGTTCAACATATTGTTGTGCGGCGACTGGTAGGCTTTCGAAGGTGCGACAACTAGTAATATCTTCGCTCCAGCTTTGCATTTGCTCATACACTGGGCTTAACGCAGCAGTTTGTGGCCAAATTGGGTTCTCAGTGTGTTCACCAGCATAGGCAACACAGATTTTCAGATCTTTCATGCCAGAAAGACAATCAATCTTAGTCAGGGCAATTTCGGTTGCTGCTTGTAGCTCAACACCATTACGGGTGGCAACAGCATCAAAATATCCCATGTCACGTGGACGGCCTGTCGTTGCACCAAACTCGTTGGCATTTTCGCGGAAGGCGTCTTGCTCTTCCATTGCGGTCACTAACGTACCTGTGCCGACTGATGAGCTAAAGGCTTTTGCGACAGCAATTACGCGCTCTGGACGCAGAGCTGGTAAACCGCTGCCGATACCCGCGTAAGCCGCAGTCACGTTTGAAGATGTGGTATAAGGATATTCGCCGTAGACTAAGTCGCGGCCAGCACCTAATTGCGCTTCAAACAGTAAGCTCGCATCTTGTTTTTGTAATGCTTTTAATGGCTCTGTCACGTTACAAATAAACGGACGCCAAGGTGCCGTCACTTCTAATAACCATGCGGTCATTTCGGCGGCGGTTTGATTAAAATCGCAACTTGGATAAAGTGCTTTTAACTGTGGCAATTTCCAGTCGAGCATAAATTGAATACGCTCTTGCAGCACTTCAGGTTGGTTTAACCAGCCGACTAAAATGCCTTTTTTCATCACGCGATCGCCATAGGCTGGTGCAATCCCTTGACGGGTTGAACCATAGGCGAGGTCGCCAAGACGTTGTTCTTCTAAGGTATCTTCTAATGCATGTAGAGGTAAGCACAAGGTAGCACGGTCAGAAATGCATAATTTGACTTCAATGCCAGCCGCTTGCACTTCAGCAATTTCTACACTGAGTTTTTCAGGGCTGATCACCATGCCAGGGCCTAAAACTGCAACGCAGTTAGGGTTGAAAATGCCACTTGGTAATTGGTGTAATTTAAAGGTGCCATAGTCGTTGACGACGGTATGGCCAGCGTTGTTACCACCTTGAAAGCGAATACTGGCAGCGGCATCCGCGGCTAAATAATCTACGATGCGGCCTTTGCCTTCATCACCCCAATTTGCACCCACAACCACGATCGACGGCATAACAACATCTCCTCATTGATTAAGACGCTATGCTAGACCCGTCATTTGAATAAGAGAAATTAATTATGGTTATCATCCCAATAAGAATTTCATATATCATTGGCTATAATTAACGCTAATACATAGTAAAAGGGGGTTTTATGCTCGATATCCATTGGTTAAAGACCTTCGTGACTTTGGCTGAATACAAGCATTTTGGGAAAGCGGCCACAGCGCTGCACATGACGCAGCCCAATGTTAGCTTGCATATTAAGCAGTTAGAGCAAAGCACTCGAGTCAAGTTGATTGACCGTAATCCCTTTCGATTAACGCAAGCGGGATTTCGCCTGTTAGAGAGCAGTCAGAAGACGTTAATGGAGCTACAAATTTGTCAGGCGGATCTCAATGCGATTAATGACCTTAGCCAAGGCACCTTGACCATTGCCGCCAGCGATATTATCTCGCGGTTATTGTTAATCCAGCCGTTTCAGCTCTTTAAGGCGGAGTTTCCGGGAATAGATTTCTCACTGCTCAACACAACCTCATCACAAGCCTCTGAATTGGTGAAAAATGCCGAGGCAGATTTAGGGTTTGTGATTGCGCAGAAGGAAAGTCAGCCACTGCATTTTACTGAGCTACAACAGATTAAATGGTGTGCAATCGGAGATAATTTACAGCAATGGCAGCAGGCAAAACCCTCTGTGGACACGCCCTTAGCCGAGCAACCGACGTTGATTTTATTAGGACACGATACGCGAACCCGCGAATTGTTAGATCCCGCATTGCCGTCGCTGAACTTATCGAATTACAGAATAATGGAAGTCGGCAGTGTTGACGCGCAAATCGATTGGGCTGAGGCGGGATTTGGTGTGGCTATCGTACCGGAATTTTCGGTTTACACTAAGGCGAATCTCACCACTAAAGTCACTCCTCTACCGCAATTCCCTACAACGAGTTTAGGTTATATTGTGCGCCAGAATCAGATCCTGTCGAAGGCTATTAAGCAGCTGTTATATTGGGTAAATCAAGAGATCATTCGCTCGCAGCGGTAATCTATCATTCGCTCGTAGTAATAGGCGATTAGTCAGCGACTAAGAGCAGTTTGTCGTATTGGCCTGTGGCTTTTAGCTGTGATAAGCCAGCGTCGAGTTGGGTCGCTAAGGTTTGTGCTTGCGGATTTCCTTTCGAGAAGGCCAAAAAAATATCGCTGCTGTGGTTAGCAAATGCAGGAATAATCTCATCATCTACCCCCATTTTTTTCAGGTTTTCCTTGGCGACTAAGTCGAACATCAAGGCGGCATCTATGCGACCAATCAACAATAAATTGATGAGCTGTTGTTGGTTGGCGACGGTGACGATATTGAGCTGTTGCTGTTTAACTAATGTGGGAAACTCATCGCCATATTCATAGCTTTTAATCACGCCGATAACGGTGCCTTTAGGTAGCGCCCATTTATTGTCTGCCAGAATAGGTTTTTGTTTCTTTTGATAAAAAGAAGCCGTGGCGATAAATAATGGGGTGTTTCCAAAGATGAAGCGTTGCTCAGTACTGTTCTCGCGGGTGACGTTAAACACCCCATCAACTGCACCTTTTTCCGCCATCATTAAGGCGCGGGAGTAGGGTACAACTAAGCTATTCACTTCAATATGCGACTGTTTAAATGCGGCTTGGATTAAACGATGGGAAATACCTTGACCAAACTGATTGGCGAAAGGTGGCCAACTGTCTTCTGCAGCTAAGGTTATGGCTTGAGGTTGCGATTCTGCTGGTATTGCATTGCTTTCTTTAGCGAGTGCCATGTTACAAATAATGGATACGAGCAATAAAACGATGCTAAGTATCAATGCTGACGGCAAATTTAATGCCTGCTGCATCCTGAGCTTCATTCTGTTCCCTGCGCGCATTTTGCTTCCATCTCCTCGCTTAATATATGGCTTTTATAGCATAAAGAATTATATCTAGACTAATGATTTGAATATTAATTACTGATAGTTAGTCCTTTTGTGATGTTAATAGGATATTTTAACAACCTCAGTTTACTGTGTGCGGGTTTATTATTTTTATGTACTGTGTTTAAGGGGAATTTTACGCTGGGTAACACATGAACTGGCTTAGCTTTCTTGCTAATACCAATCGTACTAAATATCTGTTCATTCAGCGGGAGTTCAACGCGCTTTAGACAAGGCGAAGGCTTGAAGGCATAGTGGTGCTCTGTTCAGCCGCCCTTCGGGAGCCTCACAGGCATCCCACTCCCGTGTTGCATTGACTTAAAAGGGAATAACCATTTCTGCGTCAATGCGCCTTGGATTGAGATGCCTGTGAGGCTCTGAACTGATTAGATATTTAATGTGATTGGTATAAGTAGAAGAAATTGAAATGGATAAGTTTCAATGTTGCCATCAAACGAATCGCTAAATTGTTTAGTGAGGTTCGTTTGATGGTGATGTGTGTTGATCTTAGCTGCGCTATTTGACCTTAGTGGCTTGCATAGTAAACCAAGTCTTGTAGGGCTGATATTTGTCATAGCACCAATGGAATAGGGTGCTGTAGAAGAAGAAAAAGATCAAAAAAACCGCTTCTAAGCCCATGGCTGCCAACCAACCTATCTGTAGAAACCAGGCGATGGTCGGTATGCTAATGAAAATAAGTCCCCCTTCAAATCCAAAGGTATGCAGTATTCTGGTTTTCAAAGTGCGTTGCTCTCGATTTGCCCCAAATACCCTGTCGAATCCTAGGTTGTAGAAGTAGTTCCATACCACGGTATAAAGACTCAAAGCGATACCTACTATGACAAGTTCACTGGTTCCCTTGCCTGATATTAGGGCAGAAACGGGGATAATAATAGCGAGTGCAATCGCTTCAAAGAGTAAGGCGTTAAAGATACGTTCTGTCGTTTTCATGGCTATTTCCCATTCATTTAATGTGACTATGGCCATAATTTTATCTAGTATAAGGATAAGTTATAGTTAGATAGTATCGGTAAAAACGATATGTTTAGTCTCGAACAACTCGAAGCCTTTATGGAAACCGTAGAATCGGGTTCATTTTCGAATGCTGCAAGGCAACTTAAGAAAGCACAATCCGTGATTAGCCAGCATGTGATGAATCTTGAAATTGACTGTGGGGTTGAGTTATTTGACCGTTCGGGTCGTTATCCAGTATTAACGGCCGAAGGTAGTAAATTACTGCCCTACGCAAGAGCGACGATTCTTCAACATCGTAGGCTCAAACATACCGCCTTATCGCTCTTCAGTAGTCAATCTTCAGAAGTGTGCCTTGCGATGGATGAAGGCATTCCGATACAGAGAATATCTGAAATTATTCGGTTGTTAGAAGGTGATTTTCCTAATATCGAACTCGAGTTTCTCAGTGCCTCAAGTATAGACATTATCGACATGGTGCATTCGGGAAGAGCATCTACAGGATTGATTTTTAGTGAATTATCTATGCCAAGTAGTATAGATTTTGAGAGTATTGGGGTGATTCAATTCGATCTTTATGTGGCGAGTTCGCATCCCTTAGCAAAATCAGTTGCACCGAACATGGACTCATTGCGACTGTATCGACAATTACTCATCCGCTCACGGAATACTAAAACCAGTAGTTTTCAGCAGGCGTTCAGTCCTGATGTTTGGTATGCCGATAACTATTACGTGTTATTGGAGCTCGCATTACAGGGCCATGGTTGGTGTCTGTTGCCCGAGCACATGGCGTCCAGTTCAGTTTTATCGGGTAACTTAACTCGCGTCCCCATAGAATTTGAGCAGATAGGCTGGTATGCAAACGTCGATGTGATCCAGCATCAAGATAAAAGTAGCCTGCCATTATTGAAACGACTCAGACAACTGTTTAGAGAACTCTTGGTTGGACAGAAGTAAATGGTTGGACAGAAATAAAGCAAAGCATAAATAAAACCCCAGTTAAGTGAGTACTCTACTGGGGTTTAGTTTTTGTGGATCAGGATTAGTGGATCAGGATTAGTGAATCAGGATTAGTGAATCAGGATTAGTGAATCAGGATTAGTGAATCAGGATTAATTATTACGCGGAAAGTTAGCCAGCACTAGTTCGGCCACTTTGCGCAGTTCATTCGGGCAAATTCCACTGGTCGCTTGTACGGCCATACCTTGCAATACAGTGCCTATATAACGGGCAAGCAGCAGGGGATCGGCGTCAGCGGGCAAATCACCTTCATCTTTGGCGCGTTGCAGTCGTTCGCACAGGGCTATTTCACCGTCACGGCGACGATTAATCAAAGTATCTTTAATCGCTTGCCCTGCTTCACTACAGGTGAGTGCCCCTTGAACAATTAAACATCCCTGTGGATGGCTTTTATCCACCAAAGAGCTTGCCGCACCGAGTAGCATTGACTCGATAACCTGATAGGCTGTTTTCTGTTCCAGTGCTGGGTAGAAAAATGCACAGGGGCGCTGTTCATATAATTCTATCGCTTTGAGAAATAACTGTTCTTTATTACCGAAAGCGGCATAAAGGCTAGGTTTATTAATGCCCATAGCTTGGGTGAGATCGGTTAACGATGTACCTTCAAAACCTTTGAGCCAGAAGACTTCTAAGGCTTTTGCTAATGCATCGTCAGTGTCAAAAGCTCGTGGGCGACCAACACAGGGCGTCTGGGTGACGGTTGACATCATTAGGCTCCTCAATTCTCAATTGCCCCTAGGATAGACATGGGTTTAGTCCCTGTCCAGCCACACTTGCCACCTATGACGGACTTAGGGGGATATGTCTACTTAGTCATTCAAGGTGTCACCTAAGTTCAGCATGGTATCTGTGTTAGTCAGTGTCTGCTTCAATATTCATCAAAATGCTTTGCAGTTCAAACTCGTAGCCTTTTGCCTCTGGACGCATTGCCTGCCTAGGGTAAGTGCACACTTTTAATTAAATACCGTTCGGTACATAAATTTGTTGACAGCATCATTTTACGCTATATATTACCGTCCAGTACAGAATATTTTTTACCAGTCGGTATTTAATTGATTTGTAACACAGCTGCATGTGTGTGTGTGGTTCGAACAGCGTGAAATGCCCGCCACTTTGAGGATAGTAATATGATGAGTAACAAACCTTTACGAATAATGATGTTAACGGCTGTGGCTGCTTTCGTCCTTTCTGCTTGTGGTGAGCAAACAGCGCAGCAGGGACCTGCACCGAGTGCGCCTAAGGTGGATGTCGCTCAGGTATTACATGAGCGAGTCACCGAATGGGATGAGTTTACCGGTCGTTTACAGGCGCCAGAAAGTGTCACCCTTATCCCGCGGGTGTCGGGCTATATAGACTCAGTAAATTTTAAAGAAGGCGCCTTAGTGAAGAAAGGCGAAGTGTTATTTCGCATCGATCCAAGCGTGTTTGAAGTGGAAGTGGCCCGGTTAAAAGCAGATCTTGCTAGCGCACTCTCTGCAGAGCAACTGGCCACTAATGATTTTGAACGGGCACATAAATTATTTGACCAAAAGGCGGTCTCGGCCGAATTACTCGATACCCGTGAGTCGAACAAACGTCAGACTGCAGCCGCAGTCGCTTCGCTGAAAGCAGCACTCATGCGCGCCGAGCTTGATTTAGCTTATACCCAAGTACAAGCGCCGATTGATGGCCGAGTATCCTACGCCAACGTCACTGCGGGTAACTATGTCACCGCAGGGCAGAGTGTGCTGACCAGCTTAGTCTCTACCGCCAGCATGTATGCCTATTTTGATGTGGACGAGCAAACCTACCTTAAATACGTGAAGTTGACTGCGCAGAACAAACGTAACGATCCTCGTGCTGGCGATAATCCTGTGTACATGGCTTTAGCCAATGAGCGCGATTATCACCATATTGGCATGGTCGACTTTGTGGATAATGCGATGGATAAGCAGACGGGTACTATTCGAGTTCGTGCGACTTTTGACAATGAAGACAATAACCTATTGCCAGGCTTGTTTGCGCGTCTTCGTACTGCGGGCAGTGGCGCCTATGAGGGGATCTTGATTGACGATAAAGCGGTTGGCACAGATCTCAATAATAAGTTTGTGCTGGTCGTCGGTCATGATGGCACGGTCGAATATCGCGGTGTGACCTTAGGCGAAAAAGTCCAAGGACTGCGCATTGTAACCCAAGGCTTGATGGCCGAAGACAAGATCGTCGTCAACGGTATGCAACGCGTTCGTCCTAAGATGCAAATTGAGCCAAACATAGTGGACATGGTCGACAGCGACAAGCTCGAGGCGCTACGCCAAGCCCAGTTAATACTCGATAAAAACCAAGAGCATTTGACGGCGCAAGCGGTCGAAACGGCGAGCCGCGGTTAAGGAATCACACACTATGTTGTCGCAATTTTTCATTAAAAGACCGATATTTGCAGCCGTGCTGTCATTGCTGTTTCTTATCACGGGGGCGATTGCCGTTTGGCAGTTGCCTATCACCGAATATCCAGAGGTAGTGCCACCAACGGTAGTGGTCACTGCTAATTATCCTGGCGCAAATCCTAAAGTGATTGCCGAAACAGTGGCTTCACCGCTGGAGCAGGAAATCAACGGCGTCGAAGACATGTTGTACATGTCATCGCAGGCGACGTCCGATGGACGTATGACCTTGACTATCACCTTTGCGATTGGCACGGATGTGGATAAGGCTCAAACCCAAGTGCAGAGCCGAGTCGATCGTGCTATGCCCCGTCTGCCGCAGGAAGTACAACGTCTTGGTATAGTCACCGAAAAATCATCGCCGGATCTCACCATGGTGGTGCATTTGTTATCGCCGGATAACCGTTACGACATGTTGTATCTGTCTAACTATGCGGCGCTAAACGTCAAAGACGAGTTAGCGCGGATTAACGGTGTCGGCGCTGTACGTTTGTTTGGCGCCGGCGAATACAGCCTGCGAATTTGGCTCGATCCGAATAAAGTCTCGGCGCTGGGTTTATCGCCAGCGGACATTATTGCCGCCGTTCGTGAGCAAAACCAACAGGCAGCAGCGGGCAGTTTAGGCGCGCAGCCCAGTGGCAGTGCTGACTTTCAACTTTTAATTAACGTGAAAGGCCGTTTAACTGAACTGTCTGAATTTGAAGATATCATCATCAAAGTTGGTCAGAATGCTGAGGTGATCCGCCTAAAGGATGTTGCCCGCATCGAGTTGGGTGCAACGAGTTATGCGCTGCGCTCTTTACTCGATAATAAGGATGCGGTCGCTATTCCTGTATTCCAAGCATCGGGCTCTAATGCGATTCAGATTTCCGACGATGTACGCGCCAAAATGGCAGAGCTGTCTAAAGGATTCCCTGAAGGACTCGAATACGAAATCGTTTACGACCCAACAGTGTTCGTGCGTGGCTCGATTGAAGCTGTGGTAAAAACCCTGCTCGAAGCCGTGTTACTGGTGGTGTTGGTGGTGGTGCTATTCCTGCAAACTTGGCGCGCATCGATTATTCCGCTGGTGGCCGTGCCTGTGTCTTTGGTCGGTACCTTTGCCTTTATGCATTTGCTCGGTTTCTCGTTAAATGCCTTGTCGCTATTCGGGCTGGTGCTCGCCATCGGGATTGTGGTTGACGATGCCATCGTCGTGGTCGAAAACGTCGAGCGTAATATTGCCGCAGGATTAAGCCCAGTTGCGGCAACACAAAAGGCGATGAAGGAAGTGACTGGCCCGATTGTGGCAACCACCTTAGTGCTGGCGGCGGTGTTTATTCCAACGGCGTTTATGAGCGGTTTAACCGGGCAGTTCTATAAACAGTTTGCCTTGACTATTACTATCTCGACCTTTATCTCGGCGATTAACTCACTCACTTTGAGTCCGGCATTATCGGCGCTGTTACTCAAGAGCCATGATGCACCTAAGGACGGCTTAACCCGTCTAATGGATAAGTTGTTTGGTGCTTGGTTATTTGTGCCTTTTAATCGTTTATTTAACCGTGCATCCGATGGTTATGGCTGGTTAGTGCGTAAGGTGATCCGTTTTGGCGGCATTATTGGCCTAGTGTATTTAGGCATGGTGGCGTTAACGGGTGTGCAATTTGCCAATACACCAACGGGTTATGTACCCGGCCAAGATAAACAGTATTTAGTGGCCTTTGCTCAGTTGCCCGATGCGGCATCCCTTGAACGTACGGATAGTGTGATCAAAAAGATGTCTGAGATTGCGCTAAATCACCCCGGAGTAGCGCACTCGATTGCCTTCCCTGGCCTTAGCATCAACGGTTTTACCAATAGTCCTAACTCAGGCGTGGTGTTTGTTGCGCTCGATGATTTTGACTTGCGTACCAGTCCTGAACTGTCGGCGAATGCCATTGCAGGACAATTGAATCAGCAATTTGCTGCTATTCAAGACGCGTTTATTGCCATCTTCCCGCCGCCACCTGTGCAAGGCCTCGGCACCATAGGAGGGTTCCGTCTGCAAATTCAAGACAGAGCCAACCTTGGTTATGAGGCCTTGTATCAGGTGACCCAACAAGTGATGTACAAGGCGTGGGCCGATCCTCAGTTAGCTGGCGTTTTCTCTAGCTATCAAGTGAACGTGCCACAACTTGAACTGGATATCGATCGGACTAAAGCGAAACAGCAGGCAGTGTCGCTCGATCAAATTTTCCAGACATTACAAACCTATATGGGCTCGACCTATGTCAACGACTTCAATCGTTTCGGTCGAACCTATCAGGTGAATATGCAAGCCGACGAGGCGTTCCGTCAAAGTCCGCAGCAGATCAGTCAGCTAAAGGTGCCGAATCTGAATGGTGACATGATCCCGCTAGGTTCGTTCATCAACGTCAGCCAAAGTTCAGGCCCAGACAGAGTGATGCACTATAACGGTTTCACGACCGCTGAAATCAACGGTGGTCCAGCGCTCGGAGTGAGTACCGGCCAAGCGCAGGCGGCGATTGAGAAAATTTTGGCTGAAACGTTACCTAATGGTATGACTTATGAGTGGACCGAGCTGACCTATCAGCAAATTCTCGCGGGCAATACGGGTCTTTTGGTTTTCCCGCTGGTGATCATCTTAGTGTTTATGGTGCTAGCCGCCCAGTACGAGAGCTTAAGCCTGCCATTGGCGATTATCTTAATCATCCCAATGACACTGCTCTCGGCGCTCAGTGGTGTGCTGATTTACGGTGGCGATAATAATATTTTCACCCAAATTGGTCTGATAGTGCTGGTGGGGCTCGCAACTAAAAACGCTATCTTGATTGTCGAGTTTGCAAAGGAGAAACAAGATCACGGTATGGCACCTATGGAGGCGATATTAGAGGCTGCAAGATTACGTTTACGTCCTATCTTGATGACATCTATCGCCTTTATTATGGGAGTGGTGCCTATGGTGTTCTCCACTGGTGCGGGCGCCGAGATGCGCCAAGCCATGGGCGTGGCAGTATTCGCCGGTATGATTGGGGTGACTGTATTTGGTCTTATCCTAACGCCGCTGTTTTACTATGCCTTAGCAAAGAGAGGCGGTAAAAAAGCCGATGAGCATAAAGAGATAACCGTCGGTTAAGCTTGTTTTCTAGTTGAAAAATACATGAAAGGTCTACATTGAGTAGGCCTTTTTTGTTTATTCACGGCGAGAGCGATTAGATTTGACTATCTTTAGCTGGGGTTAATTAACATTAGGTCAATTGATGCTTAGTGATGGTATTCCTCGCTAGGTTAAAACTAAAACCAGAAATGAGGAATATCGTTGGTATTTTCTGGATCATCAATAAGAAACAATGAATAACTATTACCAGACCATTCTGTTAGCTTATAACTTATTGCCACTTGAGCGCGTCATTATCACAGAATGATTAGAATGGTTACTGTTTTACGACTTTTCTATATAATTTGAAGATTATTCAATACATTAGTAATGTACAATGCTAGATGAATCTAGAACGTTTTTTTACGCAGAACTCAGCTAAGGTACTTGTTGGCCTTGCATCACTATGCCCGAGGTAACGGATGATCCTATATCGCGTTTTATATGCGTTAGTACTTTGCGTTTTGATCTATTTCACGCCTCAAGTAATGGCTGCTGAACTCAATATTAATGTAGTAGATCTGCAACAACAGGCCATTGCCGATACTGTTGTGGAGCTGATCTCTGTAGTGATGCCCGATAATGCGATACCTGTCGAGCATTATGAAATGTCGCAAAAAAATCGAACCTTTATCCCCTTTGTGCTGGCGGTGCCTAAAGGTGCAAAGGTGGATTTTCCCAACTTAGATCGTACTCGCCACCATGTGTATTCTTTTTCAGAAGCTAAACCTTTCGAACTTAAATTGTATGTGGGTCAGGCCGAAGCGCCGATTCAGTTCGATAAACCCGGTTTGGTCGCGCTTGGCTGTAATATTCACGATTATATGCAGGCATTTATCTATGTGGCAGATAGCCCTATTGTCGCGGTGACGGACGAAAAAGGTGAGATCCAGTTTAAGGGACTTATCGCCGGTCAATATAAAGTTAAGCGCTGGCATCCATGGCAGAAGGCGGCATCAGAGCCAACGGATTTACTGATAGTTAATGGCCCTAATCAACTCAGCCTGCCCTTAGACATTGAGCGTCAAGCTAAACCGTCGGCTCCGCCGTCGGGATTTGGTCACTACGATTCTGAAGGTAAGCCATTACATGCTAAATAGTTTTCGCGCTCGGCTGATTTTAGTTTTCTTTATTGTGCTGACGTTGGTGCAATTTGCCACGGCATTTTCCGTGTTGACAGCGACCGAAAAAGATAACTTTTTACAGCAACAGAAAAGCCTCGATATTGGCGCGAATGTGTTTCTTGAAGTGTTATCGAATCGCGGTATTCAGCTCAGTCAAAGTTTGTCCGTACTCAGTGCCGATTTTGGTTTTAAGCGCGCGATTGCTACTGGTGAGCAAGAAACCATTGAGTCAGTGTTATCTAATCATGGATCTCGTATTGGTGCCGACGCCGCTGTATTGCTATCACCTAAAGGGGAGCTCTTGACCTCGAGTTTGCCTGGACTCACTCAGGATGATATTCAATCCTTATTTAATATGACCACCAGCAATCATAATGCGTTAGCTATCCTTAATTTTGATCATGCTAGCTATCAGTTTGTGCTGCAGCCGGTGAAGGCGCCGACCTTAATCGCTTGGGTTGGCATGGGGTTTCTATTAGATGAGAAGGTCGCCCAACAAGCTAAAGCCATTACGGGCATCGATGTGAGTTTTGTCAATCAGGCAACGGGCCGCACTGAAATTGCTTCAACCTTATCAGATAATGAAAAGTTAAGCGTAATTGAGCAGGCGAGCTTATTGCCTAGCTTGCTGAAAATGCCTAGTGAAAGTATTCCCGTAGATCATCTGTCTATGGGCATCAAACTTTATGATCACAACGGCAGCCAATTAGCGCTACTACATCAATCAAACCTTAAGTGGCAGCAAAGTTATCAGCAACTACGCAATAATATGCTGCTGATTTTTGCTTTGACCTTAGCACTGGCGATTGCGATTGCGATTTGGTTGTCGGGCAGTTTGACTGAACCTGTGCATCAACTAGTGAATTATGCCCGCAAAATCGGTCAAGGTAAGCAGCCTGCCAATATTCAAGGTGCGCCAGCAGAGCTTAGGGTGTTGGCTAAGAGTTTATCTTTAATGCGCGATGATATTGAAGCGCGGGAAAAGGATTTAGTCTACCAATCTCGCCACGATAGCTTGACAGGTTTACTCAATCGTTTTGCCGCAAAACAGCATTTGGCGGATCTGAACGATAAATTATCCGGTGCTATGGTGTTGTTAGATATTAAACATTTCCGCCATATCAACGATATTATTGGTTTTGCCAACGCCGATACTTTATTACTGCTTTTTGCTCGTCGCTTAGAGCAATTAGCACCGACACCGGATTTACTGGCGCGTTTAGACGGTGACTCATTTTTACTTCTGTATAGTCAAGGTATTCGCCCCGAACATTTACTGAAGTCATTGGATATGCTGGAGTCTCCCTTTCCAATCCAAGGCTCAAATATTTCTCTTACCGTGCGTGCGGGATTACTTGAAATCGATGGTAATGGTGCTGATATCGATGTATTGGTGCGCCGCGCCGAAATTGCCCTCAATCAAGCCTGTCTCGAAGAGCAACGCATCGTCAGTTATCGTCAAGGCGCCGATGAAAAGTATCAGCGTGAGCTGACGATTATCCGTGATTTGCCTATAGGTTTAGCGCAAAACCAATTGTATTTAGTGTTCCAACCTAAAGTGGATTTACGCCTAAACCAGTGCACTGGCGCCGAGGCATTGATCCGCTGGCAACATCCTACGCTAGGGTTTATTCCGCCCGATGAATTTATCCAACTGGCTGAAAATTCAGGCAATATTGATATTGTTAGCCAGTGGGTATTGAAGCAGGCAATTCAGCAATTAGTGACATGGCAGCGGCGGGGTATAGTGCTAAAACTGGCTATTAACCTGTCGGCCCATGATTTAGTCGATACTCGCTTACCAAATCAAATCGCCATTTTACTGAAAGACAATAATCTGCCAAGCGGTGCACTCTGTATCGAAGTCACTGAAGGCGCCGTGATGAAAGATGCACAGACTGTGGTGAGTGTATTACAGCGATTCCGTGACATGGGCGTGTCTGTTGCCATTGATGATTTTGGCACAGGTCATTCATCATTAGCCTATTTGAAAATTTTACCTGTTAATGAGGTGAAAATTGATCGCAGCTTTATCAAAGACATGCTCACGGATAGCCAGGATGTGATGATAGTCGATACGAGTATTAAATTGATCCATGGCTTAGGTTTTACCGTAGTAGCCGAAGGCGTTGAAGAACAAGAAGGTGTTGAGATATTGCGTAATCTTGATTGCGATATCATTCAAGGTTACGTGTTTTCGAAACCCTTAAAAGCGGCTGAATTTGATCTGTGGTTCGAGGCGTTTAACCATCCAAATACTTCTGATGCATAAGCGCGTTTACTCAAGTCAATATGCAAAGACGCTAGACTAACGATTCATCGTCGACAGAATTAGAGCGGAGCATCAAGTGAACATTTCCATAAATGCATTGAAGTTGAATTCATTAACTTGGACTTATGTTAAGGCTTTGTTTTTCCTATTTTTACTATTGGGCACTGTTCCTGCGTTTGCTGAAGGTAGCCGTGTGGTCGCGACTGGCGGCGGGACGATGATTGAAGGCAGTGCTGGCGGTGGCATAGTGCCATGGGCCGTGATCAACGGTTATGGTAGTAGCGGTGAATGGTCGGCAACGGCGATGGCGACGGGTGTCTATGTCGATGATTTTACGCTGAAAGTGATCGGTGCTTCTTTGAGTTTTGATAATCGATTCGAGCTGAGCGCCGCTCGTCAAACCTTTGATTTAGATACTATGGGCGGCGAGTTAGGCCAAGATATCTTCGGCGTAAAATACAAGCTTGCCGGAGAGCTGCTTTATACGGCTATGCCGCAAATTACCTTAGGTGCCCAGTATAAAAGAGTCGATGACTTTGCGATTCCTCAGGCGGTTGGGGCGCGGGATGATTGGGGTTTAGATGTGTATGTTGCTGCCAGCAAAGTATTTTTTGATGCGATAGCGGGACGAAATGTATTACTCAATGGGACCGTGCGCGCGACCAAGGCGAATCAAACGGGTTTATTGGGTTTTGGTACTCAAGCCAATCATGATTACCAGTTTGTGCTCGAAGCCTCTGCCGCGGTATTGCTGACGGATAATGTGGCACTGGGTATCGAATATCGCCAGAAACCCGATGAGTTAGCTTTTGCCCAGGAGGATGATTGGCAAGATGTGTTTTTAGCGTGGTTTATCAATAAGCATTTTTCCGTGGTTACGGCCTATGCGAATTTGGGCAGCATTGCAGGGTTTGAAGAGCAACGGGGTTGGTATCTGTCGGTGGAGGGGGCGTTATGAGGCGTTTACGGATGAAGCTATTACCTTTCGTCGTAGTATTTTTTTTCACTGGCTGTGCGGTGCCAACGACCGAAACCTCAGCATCACAAACTAACTCGAGTCATCAAACCGCAAGCCATCAAACCTTATACCAAGATTTAGGTGGTAACGCAGGCGTATCGGCGATAGTCGATGGTTTGCTGGCACGTATTGCCACAGATCCACGCATAGTACATCACTTTCAAGAGACAGATATTGCCCTGTTTCGGGCGCGCGCCATCGAACATTTCTGTCTGGTTGCCGATGGCGGCTGCGTGTATCACGGCGAAAGTATGCAGCACAGTCATAGAGGCTTGAATATTACTCAAGCGGATTTCGATGCCTTAGTCGGCCATTTGATTGAATCGATGAAAGAGCAACATATTCCGCTATCGACCCGTAATGCCTTTCTAAAACGCCTCGCCCCTATGTATACGGATATTACCTATCACTAGTGTGTTGTTTGTATTATTAAAAAGTGGCCTTTAAATATGGCGAAGGTGTTTGATGCGGTTAGTGTGATGAGTAGCCGCATTTTTGTCTTGTGACTAGAGCAATAACGCCTCATCTATGGGATGAAATTGAGAGGCTGCATCCCTTAAGGATTTAGCCGTCAGGGTAGGGACGCCATAGACTTGGGTTTCAACGCCATATTTTTGATGGATTTTTTGCAGCAATAAATCGAAATCGCCATCCCCAGACAATAAGATCACAGTATCCACTTCACTCGCCGCTTCCATAATATCTATCGTGATCCCCACGTCCCAATCGCCTTTGGCCGAACCATCACTACGTTGGATGAAAGGTTTTAACTTCACCTCAAAACCTATGTGCTTTAGTGCGTCCTGGAATTTCAATTGCCCATCGTCGCCCTTATGGATGGCATAAGCCACGGCCAACGCTATATCACCTTCATAACCTAAGTGCTGCCACAGTTTACGATAATTAAATTGGCGACCATAGGCTTCACGGCAGGTGTAATAGATGTTTTGTACATCGACAAATAAAGCGATTTTTTTCAAGGCGTTTTCCAGCGGCTAGGGGAGTAAGGGCACTATAGCATATCGAGGCAATAGGGTTTTCAAGGATGTTAGAGTGTTGGGTTCAGCCGTCGAGATGGTGAACCCAAAGCGTATGTTAGCTTCTATGGTATTTTTGATATTCGCCCGGTGACATGCCGCTGAGTTTTTTAAAGTAACGCCCCATATGACTTTGATTGGCAAAGCCATTATTGAGGGCGATCTCGGTCAATGATTGCGTTGAATGACTCAAGCTTTGTTTGACCTTTTCAATGCGCACTTGCAGCAAATACTCCTGCGGCGTCATCGCAAATTGGCATTTAAACATACGGCAAAAATGGTACTCGCTAAGTTGGGCAAGCTCGGCCAACTCAGACAAGTAAATCTGCCTATGGGAATGGCAATGAATAAACTCTTTGATCGCTTTGGCCACTTTAGGTGCGAGTCCGCCCTTAATTGGCCCCACCGACAAATTAAAGCCTGAGCTTTGCAGCAAAGTCACTAGCACAGTGTCGGTTACTTGTTCCATTATCAGATGGTGATCCCTCATCTGCCAATCGAGCCCCGCAACTTGGTGCCGAAACAGCGCCTCCAATCTCGGATTATCGACAAAGGTCAACTCAGGTAAACGCACTTGGCGTGGATCTTTATCAAAGACTCGCACCGCCAATTTTTTAAGATGTTCATCGCTAAAATACAAATGCATAAACTGCTGCGGTTGTCCCAGTTGCCAATGGCTTTGGCAGCCTTGGGGCATAAGGCAAAACTTACTGGGCGCGCCATAGTCGGCCTTGATATCGGTTCTGTGGGTTTCGTAGCCGCCATCCAGATACATGCTCAGCGTATG
This sequence comes from Shewanella sp. SM20, assembly GCF_025654545.1. Lineage (NCBI taxonomy): Bacteria > Pseudomonadati > Pseudomonadota > Gammaproteobacteria > Alteromonadales > Shewanellaceae > Shewanella > Shewanella sp. SM20. Next base: position 140,478 of record NZ_JAKKRK010000001.1, read on the forward strand.
TTGTGCATCGTTTTGGTAATACAGACGCTCGCCCGCATTTTGATAATGAGCCCAAGATAAATCCTCCGTAATCGCTTGTTTACGAATACAGGTTTTGGCGGATTTATCAAAACTGATGTATTTGGGCTCCATGGGTTCCTAGTGATCTCACTGGCTAAGCATTTTGTCTTTCCAAATTATCGCACTTATGGGCGTGGCTCAACGTTCGCTTGCGATTAAAACCGCAATATCGTGTTATGACCCACAAGATGGTGACATAAGGACGAAAGCCATCGCTGTATAGTTCGCCTCATTAAGTATTTTATGAAGGTGTAGGGGACTCATTATGGCTGCTGTGATGTATTTGCTGATGATTTTTGTGTGGGGTTTTTCGTGGATTGCCATTAAGTGGCAGCACGGTGAGGTGGCGACGGAAGTCTCGATTTTTTATCGCTTCGCGATAGCGAGCCTGTTGATGTTCGCCATCGACTTTGCCTTTAACAAGCTGCAAGCGGTAAAGCTTAGGCAGCATCCTTGGTTTGCACTGCAAGGTGTGTGTCTATTTTGTTTGAATTTTATCGCGTTTTATACTGCAACCCATTATATCGCCAGCGGTTTAACGGCGGCGATTATGGCCACTGCGCCCATTTTTAATGCGATACATGGCCGCATTTTTTACGGCACGCCCACTACCCGCAACTTTTGGTTAGGAGTCAGTGTCGGTCTGGGGGGCATTATCTTACTCTTTGGCGCCGATTTGCTCGCGACTCAGTGGTCACAAAATTTAGTGTGGGGCTTATTGTTTTCGCTGTTAGGTACGTGGTTTTTCTCGATTGGTAACATGATCAGTATGCGCAACTCGCGCGATAATGTGTCGCCCTTTACCTCTACAGCGTATGCCATGTGCTATGGCAGTGCGGCGTTGTTGCTCATCATTTGGTTTAAAGATTTAAGCTTTAGTTTACCGCTGACAACCAGCTATCTTGGTAGCTTGTTCTACTTAGCCGTTATCGCCTCTGTGATTGGCTTTACCGCTTATTTGATCTTGGTTGAGCGAATTGGCGCTAATGCCGCTGCGTATCTGTTGGTGATTACCCCTGTGGTGGCGTTAAGTGTATCGAGTGTGTTTGAGAATTATCAGTGGACTTGGTATTCAAGCGTGGGACTCTTGCTAGTCGCGCTCGGAAACATGTTAACGCGCCGTCAAAAACCGCTTGGTGCTGGTCTCGGTTTACTTTTAGGCTTAGCCAATAAAGCAAAAAACGCTTAAAACGTTAATGAGAAAAAAGCCAAGGCACTGAGTACCTTGGCTTTTTGTTATTCGATTATCAAGAGCTATGATTCGCGTCAGGCTTTAGGTGCGAGTTCCTGCTTTGCGGCCGCCTCTTGTGCCGCTAACTCTTGTGCTTTAATCGCCGCTTCGAGCTTAGCTTCAACATAACCCGGTGAATGGGTCGTGGCCGAGATTAATCGATACATGGCGGGGATCACCAGTAAGGTCACAAAGGTCGCAAACGCCATTCCGAAGAACACTACAGTACCTACAGCGATACGGCTTTCTGAGCCTGCGCCCGTCGAGAAAATTAGCGGCACAGCGCCCACTAAGGTGGTGAAGGCTGTCATTAGGATTGGCCGCAAACGACGGGATGACGCATCGATAATAGCTTTATCGAGTTCAAAACCGCGGTCACGCAATTGGTTAGCAAACTCTACGATAAGGATACCGTTTTTAGTTACCATACCAATCAACATGATCATGCCTATCTGGCTGTAGATGTTGATCCCTTGGCTGGTGATCAGTAGTCCTAAGAAACCACCGAATACACCCATAGGCACAGTAAACATCACCACTAACGGGTTGATAAAGCTCTCAAACTGTGCGGCTAATACTAAGTAGGCAACCAGTAAAGCCAAACCAAATACGATAAAGATACTGCTTTGGTTTTCTTTAAAATCTTTGGATTCGCCCGTGTAACCAATCGAAATATCTTTAGGTAATAATTCAATGGCTTTAGCGTCAAGGAACTTTAAGCCTTCACCTAAGGTGTAACCTTCACTGACGTTAGCCTTGAGGGTGATCGATTTTTGCTTATTGGTGTGGCTTAATCTTTGTGCCGAGGCAATTTCTTCTATATGGGTGACAGTATCGAGAGTGACTAATTCGCCCTTAGCTGACCGCATGTAGATTTGGCTCAGATCACCGACATTGTTGAAACTGTTTTCATCACCGCGTAAATACACATCGTATTCTTCGCCTCGATCAACAAAGGTCGTTTCGGTGCGGCCACCCAGCATGACTTCTAAGGTTTCCGATACTTGGTCGACACTGATCCCCAGTTCTGCGGCGCGCTCTTTATCGACAGTAACAATGAGTTCTGGCGTTGTTTCTGCGTAGTCTAAGTCAGCCCCTTCCATCATAGGGCTAGCGTTAGCCTCTTCTTTCAATATCTGCGCCCACTTAAACAGTTCGGCATAGTCCGAACCACCAAGTACAAATTGCACGGGTTCGCTCGATTGCCCTCTAAAGCCTGGCATCATAGGGCGAACCATTACATCTGGAATATCCTTTAAGGCATTACTAATAATTCCAAGGGCTTGTTGCGCAGTCACATCGCGGTGTTCCCAATCTTCTAGCTGCATGATGACAAAGCCAGTTTGATCGCCAGCACGGCCACCAAAGGCGGGAGCTTGTACGCTGAAGGATCGCAGCACACCTTTACCTAACAAGGGCATGAGTCTGTCTTCGACTATGTCCATGTTGGCTGTCATACGGTTATAACTGGTGCCTTCGGCGCCTTTAACAAAGGCGTACAACACGCCGCGGTCTTCCTGCGGCGCGAGCTGTGTCGGTACTTGTTGCATTAACCAAGCACTGCCGCCGATACAAGCGAGGATGACTAGCGGTGCGAGTAGACGAAATTTAATCGCTCGAGTCACTGCGACACGATAAACGCTTTCCATGCGAGCAAAGCCGCTGTCGACCCAACGATTAAAGCGATTCGGTTTGACGTTGGCTTTAAGTAATTTACTGCTCAGTACAGGCGTAAGTGTGAGTGCCACTAAGGAGGAGAACAGCACTGACACCGCCAGCATCACGGAGAACTCGGTAAATAGTAGCCCGACCATGCCCTCCATAAATGAAATTGGGAGGAATACCATCACCAGTACCGCCGTAGTGGCGATAACGGCAAAGCCCACTTCTCGAGTACCTTTATAGGCGGCGAGTAAGGGCTCTTCACCTTTTTCGATATGGTGGAAAATGTTTTCAACCACCACAATCGCATCATCCACCACCAGACCGATGGAGAGGATTAACGCCATCAATGTCAGTAGATTAATCGAATAACCTAGCATGTTGGCGGCGATAAATGCCGAGATCAAAGATACTGGAACAGTCACCGCTGGGATTAACGTTGCTCGCGCTTGTCCAATGAAGATATACAGCACGAGTACGACCAAGGCGCCCGTGACATAAAGTGTGCTATACACTTCGTTAATCGAGCGGTCGATAAATACGGTCGAGTCGAAGTCGACCACTAGGCTAGTACCTTCGGGCAGGAAGTCTTGTACGCGATCAACTTCTTTATGCACTTCTTTAGCAACGAGCAGGGGGTTGGCATCGGACTGGGCAATAATGCCTAAACTGATGTTAACTATGCCGTCACTTTTGAAGGTCGAGTTTTCGTTTTGTGCGCCAACCGCCACATCCGCCACATCTTTTAAGTAGATAGCCGTGCCATCGCTGGCGGTACGCACCACAAGATAGTCGAAATCCTTCGGCGTGTAGTACAAGCGTTTGGTACGCACCGACATCACAGTGGTGTCGTTGCGCACTTGGCCGCCGGGCGTTTCGATGTTCTCTTTACGCAGGGCGTTGATAATATCCGTTGCAGTAACATTACGCCCTGCCATTTGTTCGGGTCTGAGCTTGACGTACATGACCTTATACAAGCCGCCGGAAATGCTGATAGAACTCACGCCGCTGATTAAGCTGAATTTGTCCTCGAGTACTCGCTGGGCGTAGTCCGTTAATTGAGTACGGTCCATCACACTCGAGCTTAAGTTCACATAGACTGAGGGTTCGCCGGAGCCGTTGTCTTTTGAGACGACGGGGTCTTTTGCATCTTCTGGGAGCCTGCGTTGGGCGCGGGCCACAGCATCACGCACATCGCTGACCCCTTCGGTTAAGTTCCAACCGAGGAGGAATTTAACTGTGATACGCGAGCTACCGTTACGTGTGGTCGAGGTGATTTCATCAATACCACTGATCCCTGTTAGCTCATCTTCTAAAGTCTTAGTGATCTGGCTTTCCATAATCGCCGCCGACGCACCTGAGTAACTGGTGCTGATGGTGACTACAGGGCTTTCGACGTCGGGCATTTCCCGTATCGACAGTTTAGTGAACGACACTATGCCGAATACACACAGCAGTAAGCTTAAAACGATGGCAACGACAGGGCGTTTAACCGAAATATCGGATAACCACATTATTTCATCTCCGTTGCTTTAGGACCTGAAAGCTCTGTCGCACGGGCTGAGGCTTTACCATCGAGCGTGACTTCATTGATTTGCAGGCCATCGCGCATATTGACTAAGCCCTGTACCACGACTTTGTCACCTATGTTTAAACCGCTTTCGATTAAGACTTGGTTATCGATACGTGCCCCGAGTGTCACTTCTGTGCGGTGGGCAATGTGGTCGGCGCTAACTACGTATACGTAACGTTTAGTTCCTGAATACTCAAGAGCTTGCACTGGCACCATAGGTGCTGAAATCGCAGGGAAGGTGATGGTTGACGACATCATCATGCCCGGTTTTAAGCGTTTCTTCGGATTATCGAATAGCACTCGTACTTTGAGGTTTAAGGTTTCTTCATTGACGCGGGGATCGATAGCTACCATTTTGCCAGTAAAGATTTCATTCGGCCAAGCGCGACTGGTGGCTGATACTTGCATGCCAATACTCAGTTGCGATAGGAAATGCTCAGGCACTTGTAAGTCGAGGCGCATGCTGGACAAATCATCTAGCGACATCAACTCAGTGCCCATGCTGACCATCTTGCCTTCGCTGAAATTAATCAGGCCAGTATTACCCGCAAACGGCGCTATCAGCGAGTGGTAATGTAAATCTGCTTGGGCGGAGGATAAGCGTGCTTGGGCGATATCAACACTGGCTTTTTGTGCGTCAATCTCGGTTTGGGTAATGGCGTTACGGCTGATCAGTTTTTCAAATTCTTTGAGTTTACGTTTTTCATCATTGAGGAAAGCATTGGCCTCGGCGACGGCGGCTTGGGCTTTCATATCATCGAGTTCGATCAGTAACTGGCCTTTTTTCACCGCTTGGTTTGAGGTCACTGCGACTTGTTTAATCTTACCTGTGACTTGCGGTGCAATGATCACTGCACGTTCAGCCGCGAGTTTGCCGATAAGAGAGATAGATTGCGCTAATGGATATTCAATCACTTCACCCGTGACCACAGGAACGGTACGCATAAGATGTGGCGCGTTTTCGGGTTTAGCCGCTTGAAGGACATCACTAAAACTCACCGCTGTGGCGATAATCGCAAGCAGGGCAATGGCAATAATGGTTTTTTTCATTGTAATTATTATCTCGCGCAAAGGCAGTTTAAAAAGGTAATCGCTCTAATGGCGCTATTCTAGTGAATAACGTACGCCAGTTGGGTAAAAGTTTGTAAAGGTAAGCGAACGAAAATGAAAGAAATTGTGTTTTTTGAGCATTGAGCACAATTCAACGAGAGCTTTGCTGTTTTTTTGTGCTGTTATTGCTTTTTAAAAGCTGGACGGACTTTAGGGATGGACTTCAGTTCGCGTTTTTTCAATCGGCACTTGAGTCGTTTCAACCTGAGGATATTGGCTTAAAATTGCCGCTAATCGTCCATCGCGGCGCATACTCTCTAAACCTTGATTAAAATCCGTCACTAACTGCGGATGATCCGCCACAGCCAAAGAGATCCCTAAATGAAATACCTCAGTCGCTATGGGTTGGCCGACTTGCTCAAAGGCACCCTCATATTCACTTGGTCCTTTTTTAATTAAATACCTCGCTAAGTTATGGCCAATCAAGACTAAATCAATACGCTTTAAAAACAGCTTTTTGAGATTCATCTCATCCGAATTTCCTTCCTCTGTGGTAAGCCCCGCGGCGAAGATTTCTGGCGGATTAGCGTAACCGCGACCTATACCGATAGTGAAAGGTTTAAGATCTGAAAGTTGACTGAAACTCAGCGGTGAATCTTTACGTTTATAAAACACAATTTGTACGGGTTGGATAGGCGCAGAATATTGGGCCCATTGTTCGCGCTCTTTACGATACCAGAGCCCAATGATGCCATCAGCTTGGCCAGTTTTAACGAGTAAAGCCGCGCGGGCGAAGGGATAAAACTTGAGACTGGCAGTGTAACCTTGACGTTTAAAAGCTTCTTTGACGACTTGCGCAACGCCGCCCTGTTCAGGTAAAGCATCGGCATAAAAAGGAGGATAGTTAGTGGCGACTAATTGGAGTTCCCTGCCCGCAAATGCTGGGGGATAGAAGCTGAATAGAAACAAGCAAAAGCTAGATAATCTGAGTAATTTCTTCCCCATTTCTACTCCAGCACTTAGGTGAGTCGCACTTGGCTTGAGTATAGTCAGAGTTAATTAAAACAGGCGAACTTATGGATATAAAGATGAGTGCATATTGAGCGCCATACAGATTGAGCGTTGTGCAGATTTAGATCCATGGCGGGCGCCCGTTTTACCCTTGCTCATTCATGCCTTAATTGCCCCAGCGAATTTATGGATTAAGGCGCTAGCTCATTCACGTATTGGGGCAAAGGATTTTAGCGAGGCAGGTTATAGCGAAACCTGCTCACCCTGATACAAACCTCGGCGGAGTTTTCCTGCGTCGATAAGTAATAGCTCACCGGATTTACCATTCTTAATGCTGCTATCTATCGCAATGATTTTATTATGATAAAGCCCAAGCACTTGTTCCTGCGATGTGTGCCCTACGACGATATGATCGACCTTGAAATAGCTCAGTATGCTATCGATATCCGACTCTTTCAGTTCATCTTTAAAGTAGCCTCGATACCAAGTTGGACCATTGGTAAAAAACAAAAAGTTGAGTAAATCGTCTTGCTTCAAATCGGCTTTTTTATCATCTAAATGCTGCCGAAATAGTTGGTTAGCATCGTTGATATTTAATTTACGCTCGACCCATTCAGGGCTGATACCGCCGTGCATAAACAAGATATTATTGATTTTGACTAAGGTATGTTTGCTGCGAAGCCATTGGCCTATTTCGGTGTCTTTGTTGTAGAGCGCATCGTAGCTGCGTTTGAGTAAATCTGCCGAGACTTGGTAGCGTTCGTTGACGTAGCGTAAGTCGCCGCGAAACACCATTTGCTCGTGATTGCCCATGAGTAGATGTAAGCGTCCGCCCGCAGCTTGGGCTTCTTGGTCTAAGGAATATAAAAACCACAATACTTCATTGACTTGATGACCACGGTCAAACATGTCGCCCGTCATCACCATATGGCCTTCACCAAAGGCCCAGTGGTTATCTTTGTCGATAATCTGATGGGCTTTTAGCAAGTTAATCATTACATCAAACTGGCCGTGTACATCGCTAAGGGCGACAATTTTTCTGACCTGGGTGAAGGTATCTGGCTCAACCGTGACAGCTTGTGTATGAAGGTGCGGTTGGGGTAATTCACCGCAATTGGTAGGGCGAGTTAACTGCGCCTTCGCAATCGGCGTTTGTTTTAGTTCACTCTGGCAAATCCAATAGGCTGTGTCTTTTTGAGCATCATCTAAAAACACATAAGGGCCATCGGTGACGCTGCTTTCTTGAATTTTTAGTTCTGGCTCGGCTTCACTGGTATTGGCCGCGAATGAGTTAAAGGAGAGTGAGACAAAGGGAAGCGCGGTAACAAACCATAACAGGAGCGTGAATTTTCTCTGTTGCTTGAGTATCCATTGGCTGGCTCGGCTAAGTCGCGTCATAGATAGCATGATTGGGTAAGCCCCGACTGGCATCGAATTGATTTGCATTAGACCGCATCCTTGTTCTTGTTTTAGTTATTTATTTTGTCATTTTAGACACTTGAGTTGATGAGTATTCGAACGTGCAGCTTGACGAATTCAATTTCAAGCGCTTAATCGCAAGTGCTTAATCTTAAGTACTTAATGTCAAGTGCTCAATCTATTGAAAACACTAAATCATACGGATAAGGCTTAACATCGGCAAGTCGTGGGGCGGGCTAAATTAAACTTGCCCGCCTCGTGATTCAGTTATTCCATCATTGCATGTCTATAAGTGCATGACTGTCGTTACATGGTATTGGCAGTTACATGGCATTGACGACGGTATGACTATCGACAAACTGCTCGAAACTGACGATTTTTCCGCTGTGTATCTTCCATAAATGGGCGACTCGAGCGGTAAAATGTTTGCCCGTTTTGACATAAGTACCTGAATAAGTGCCAAAGGCAAAAACCTTATCACCCTGCGCCACATAGTCTTCGATATCGACGCGATAGTTATCCCATTCTTTTTCGAGGCGGGCGAACACATTGGCGGCTATCGCGCTAAAACCTATGTAAGTGCCCGCATAGGGAAAACCTACCGCCTCTGTCCAGCGAGCGTCATTTGCCAGTGCATGCTCAAGATTTTTAGCATTTTCGGCTGAGCTGTGTCCCTCGTAAGTACTTTTGACAAGAGCAAGATTCGCATCAGTTTGCCTTGCTGTTTCAATGAGATTTAACTGAGCAGGCTCACTCACTAAAGAGCTTGTTGGAACACTATTAAGCGCTGGCATGATTACGACTCAAACTGTGCTTCAAGATGGCTTAACCACTGGGCGGGTTGGCCATAAAAGCGGTTGATATTAATGGCGGTTATGTTGCCGTCATCATCCTCTATAGCCATTGAAGGGAAGCCTTGGGCACCCATCAGATTCAGTAATGCTCTGGATTCAACAATATGCTCATATAGCTTGTATTCACCTTGGGCATAATGCTGCGCAAAGCTCATAGGGTCGAGCCCAAGTTCAGCGGCTAACTTTGCCAGATTACCTTCATCACTGGCGCTGTGACCATCGCGGTAATGGGCCAGTTGTACTGAGTGTAGATAGGCCAAACTGTCGCCACCCATAGCATCGACTGCGAGCATGGCTTTAATAGGAGGCGCCGAGTCGAGTACGATTGCGGTATCGCGCAGCAGACCATCAAAATAGTTTTCCCCAAAAGGTTGTCCTGTTAGCTCGGCAATACGCAGATCGTGGGGCATAACATAGTCGCGCCAGTTAGCATCGATTTGTTTACGTCTTGGGCCCGTGAGCATACCGCCGCCGTGGAGCTTAATGGTAAAGCCTGCTTTTGCGGCGGCATCGAGTAAAGGCGCTGCGGCATAACACCAACCACATAAAGGGTCGATAATGGCGTGCAGAGTGCGCTCTTTGGCCGTTGCTGTGCTGCTGGTTGTGCTAGTTGGATGAGCTGTTGGCTGAGTCATAGTGTTAAACCTTTTGGCTTAAGTCGCTACATTAGCGACTTAAGCCCTTTGAGAACATCGATTAAAATAGTTAGGTTGGTACAGTTATTTAGGTGAAGTCATTAAGCTAAAAAAGTGGCACGCAATCGAACACGTGCCTGCCTTTAACTATTTTCACTTAAATGCTTGTATCTAATCGCCGAGATAGATATGGCTGGGCTTACATAGGCCAGGTCATTTCACCCATGTAAACTTTGGCGCTGATCTCAAGCCCTGCATCAGCTGGCATTTGTGGGTATAGCGCCAGCATCTTTTGGATTAATTCGGCTGAATCTTTCGAGGCTTTTGCCGCGATTTCAAAGGCTTTTACATATTCACGGGTAAAACCGATGGCGTGGGTATTAAATCGCGCTTCGCCTAAATAGTGCCCTGGGATCACTGTGGTCGGCAGCAGTTTTTCCATTGCATCTAAATGGGTTAACCATTCCTGACGCTCAGAGGCAGTTTGAGTGTCAGCCATCCAAACATGCGTGTTATCAAATACTTCCACGCCACCTGTAATAGTTTTTGCCGATGGCACCCACAGGAAAGTGTGTTTAGGGTGTTTATCATTAAAACCTTTGATAATCACTTGCTCACCGTCGATAGTAAAAGTGTCACTGTGAATCGCCTTAGGTAACACTAATTCGCTTGGCGCATTATCTTTTAAAATCGGCCCCCAGTAGGCGAGTTTGCCTTCCATTGAGGCTTTAATAGCATCGACTGTGGTTTGAGTCGCGACGATTTGTGCATCGGGGAAATTCTTTTTAATCACGGCTAAGCCGAAATAGAAATCAGGATCGCTATGGCTGATATACACCTGAGTCAGCTTTTTACCGCTAGCCTTAATGGTGTCGACCAATGTTTGGGCATCGTTATTTTGAAATTGCGCATCGACTAGCATCATTTCACTCTCGCCGCTGATAAAGCTCGATGACACGGCAAAGATGCTGTTTTCGCCCGGATTAAAATGGCTCACTTGCAATGGCGCTGCATTGACCGCGCTAAGCCCTGCCAGCAACAAGGTGGCGGCTAGGCTGATTTTAGACGAGGCCTTTAATGTGGCATTAACTGTGTTACGTATTGCATAGGTCGATGTGTTCATTTGGGGCTCACTTATAGTCACAGGGTGAAAGAGTAAAAGGTTCGATTTAGCATTCATTGATTTGCAGCTGCTGCAAAAAGTGAGTTAAGTATAGGTTGCAATAATCAATAGATAAATGCGAGTATCTGCCCATATTTGTTGCATTAATCGGACGAATAGCCGTATGTACTCTTAGTTATTATTCATGTGGTGACGTGAGTATGTGAGTGAACCTTCGGGTGATTTGAAAGTGAGTGATTAAACGTTATTGATTTAACGCGAGTGGAGATAAATCATGGATAGACTCGAAGCGGCTAAGGTGTTTGTGACTATTGTTGAGCGCGGCAGCATGATCAGCGCCGCCAATGCCTTAGATATGTCGCGTTCTATGGTGACCCGTTACTTGAGCGAAATGGAAGAATGGTCTGGTGCTAGGTTGCTGCATCGTTCGACGCGTAGCCTCAGCTTAACGCCCGCGGGTGAGCAAGTGCTGGACTATTGCCATCGGCTGCTCGAACTGGCTAACGAAGTGCCTGCGGTAAGCCACGCCGCTGTGGCGATTCCGCGGGGCTTGTTGCGTATTAGTTGCTCCCAGTTTTTGGCGCATCAGATTTTAGCGCCCGTGGTACAGCAATATTTAGCCAGTTATCCGCAGGCGAGCGTGAATTTCCACGTGAGCAGCCAAACCGTCGATTTAGTCGCCGAGCGGATTGATCTGGCTATTCGCATCACCAATGAACTCGATCCCAATCTTATCGCTAGGCGCTTAGGGGAGTGTGAGTCTGTGGTGTGCGCCGCACCGAGTTATCTTGCCGCGCGCGCCGCCGTGCTGCATCCCGAGGATTTAACTCAGCATAACTGTTTAACCTATTCTTATTTTGGCGATGTGATGTGGCGCTTTTATAAAACCGATGTAGGTGCGAAACAGGCTCAAGCGCTGAACTCCGATCCTACGTTAAACCAAGGCCAGGCGTTTAATGTGCCTGTGAATGGTAATTTCAGCGCCAATGATTCCATGGTGGTGCTCAATGCCACGCTGGCTGGTGAGGGAATTGCTATGCAGCCTGTTTGGGCGGCGAAACCCTATTTAGACTCGGGTCAGCTAGTGCCTTTATTAACTGAGTTTAAACCTCAGTCCCTCGGTGTGTATGGCGTGTATCAATCCCGCAAACATATGCAGCCTGCACTCAGGGTGATGATGGACATGCTGGTGGCCTACTTTGCCAGCTTGAATTGAAATAGTGTTAGTTTGAAATAGCACCTTTGAAATAGTGCCAAAGTCTACAGCACTCATAGCGTAATTGGATGCCATAAAAAAGGAGCTTAACCCTTTCGAGTTAAACTCCTCAGATTTACACTTGCCTAGATTCTAGATTTACTTAATCATCCGCTTGTATTTCAAGCGGTGTGGCTCAACCACATCGGCGCCATAGGTGTTTTTCAACCATGCCGAGTATTCTGTGTAGTTACCTTCGTAGAAGTTCACTTGGCCTTCGTCACGGTAATCCAGAATGTGGGTCGCGATACGGTCGAGGAACCAACGGTCATGCGAAATCACCATAGCGCAACCTGGGAATTCCAGAATCGCTTCTTCCAGTGCGCGCAGGGTTTCAACGTCTAAGTCGTTGGTGGGTTCGTCGAGTAATAAGACGTTACCGCCCGCTTGCAGCAGTTTGGCTAAATGCACGCGGTTACGTTCACCACCAGACAAGGTGCCGATGATTTTTTGCTGATCGCCACCACGGAAGTTGAAGCGGCCTACATAAGCGCGGCTCGGGATTTCCATGTTGTTGATACGCATGATGTCTTGACCACCGGAGATTTCTTCCCAAATGGTGTTCTTATCATTCATCGAATCGCGGAACTGCTCAACCGAGGCCAGTTGCACTGTATCACCCAGCTCAATACTGCCGCTGTCTGGTTTTTCTGCGCCGGATAACATGCGGAACAGGGTCGATTTACCCGCGCCGTTGGCACCGATAATGCCGACGATAGCGCCCTTAGGTACTGAGAACGACAAGTTGTCGATCAAAACGCGGTCACCGTAAGACTTGGTCAGGTTATTCACTTCAATAACCTTGTCGCCTAAACGTGGTCCGGGCGGAATAAACAGCTCGTTGGTTTCGTTACGTTTTTGGTAATCGTTAGTGTTCAGTTCTTCAAAGCGCGCCATACGGGCCTTGCCTTTAGACTGACGGCCTTTGGCGCCTTGACGTACCCATTCCAATTCTTTGGCAATGGTTTTTTGACGAGCGCTTTCGGTGGCTGATTCTTGCTTCAGACGGGCATCTTTCTGCTCAAGCCATGAAGAATAGTTACCTTCCCACGGAATACCTTCACCGCGGTCGAGTTCTAAAATCCAGCCAGCGGCATTGTCGAGGAAGTATCTGTCATGGGTAATCGCGACCACAGTACCGGCATATTCCTGCAAGAAGTGCTCAAGCCAAGCCACAGATTCAGCATCCAAGTGGTTGGTGGGTTCGTCCAGTAACAGCATTTCTGGCTTTTCAAGCAGCAAACGACATATCGCCACGCGGCGACGTTCACCACCGGATAATACTTCGATTTTCTCATCCCAATCTGGCAGACGCAGGGCGTTGGCGGCGCGCTCAAGGACGTACTCTAAGTTATGGGCATCTTGGGCTTGAATAATGGCTTCGAGTTCGCCTTGCTCTTTTGCAAGGGCGTCGAAATCGGCGTCCGGCTCGGCGTAGGCTGCGTAAACGGCATCGAGGCGAGTCAGGGCATTTTTTGCCTCTGCTACCGCTTCTTCAATCGCTTCACGCACGGTTTGATTCGGATCGAGTTTAGGTTCCTGCGGCAGGTAACCGATTTTCAATCCCGGCATTGGGCGCGCTTCACCTTCAATTTCGGTGTCGATACCCGCCATAATGCGCAGTAGTGTCGACTTACCTGAACCGTTGAGGCCGAGTACGCCAATTTTGGCGCCGGGGAAAAAGCTTAAAGAAATATCTTTAAGGATCTGCTTCTTAGGCGGAACAATTTTACCCACCCGCAGCATGCTGTAAACAAACTGAGCCATTTTTCTCTATCTTAAGTGACTAATGATGCGGCTAATTCTACTCGATTGCGCGCCGAACTCAACTCGACAATGAGCCAAGTTCAAGCACTATCTGCAGGAATTTCATGTTTCAAATACTGGGATTGTGACCGCGTTCCGAGTAGAATACCGCGCAACCCTACCTATAAGAATTGGCAGCTGGAGTAAGCAATGCTGAAAAAAGATATGAATATCGCAGATTATGATCCGGAACTGTTTAACGCAATTCAGAATGAAACTCTGCGTCAAGAAGAGCATATTGAGCTGATTGCTTCTGAAAACTACACCAGTCCACGCGTGATGGAAGCGCAAGGTTCACAGTTAACCAATAAGTACGCTGAAGGCTATCCAGGCAAGCGTTACTATGGTGGTTGTGAGTATGTGGACGTAGTTGAAACCTTAGCGATTGAACGTGCTAAACAACTGTTTGGCGCAACTTACGCTAACGTACAACCTCATTCAGGTTCACAGGCAAACAGCGCGGTTTACATGGCATTGTTAAAACCTGGCGATACCGTACTGGGCATGAACTTAGCTCATGGTGGTCACTTGACCCACGGTTCACCCGTTAACTTCTCTGGCAAACTGTACAACATCATTCCTTACGGTATCGACGAGTCTGGCAAAATTGACTATGACGAGATGGAGCGTATTGCCATAGAACACAAGCCTAAGATGATGATCGGCGGTTTCTCTGCTTATTCAGGTATCGTTGATTGGGCAAAAATGCGTGAAATCGCAGACAAAATCGGTGCTTATTTATTTGTCGACATGGCGCACGTTGCCGGTCTTATTGCTGCGGGCGTTTATCCAAACCCAGTACCACACGCGCACGTTGTGACATCTACGACCCACAAAACCTTAGCGGGTCCTCGTGGTGGCGTGATCCTATCTGCTGCTGACGATGAAGACTTGTACAAAAAGTTGAACTCTGCTGTATTCCCAGGCGGTCAAGGTGGCCCATTGATGCACGTTATCGCCGGTAAAGCGGTGGCGTTCAAAGAAGCCCTAGAGCCAGAATTTAAAGTTTATCAACAGCAAGTTGTTAACAACGCTAAAGCTATGGTTAAAGTGTTCCTTGAGCGCGGTTACAAAATCGTCTCTGGCGGAACCAGCAACCACTTAATGCTAGTTGACCTGATTGGTCGTGACTTAACGGGTAAAGAAGCCGATGCCGCCTTAGGTAGCGCTAACATTACCGTGAACAAAAACTCAGTGCCAAACGATCCACGTTCACCCTTTGTGACCTCAGGTGTGCGTATCGGTACGCCAGCCATTACGCGCCGCGGCTTTAAAGAAGCGGAATCGAAAGAGCTGACTGGCTGGATTTGTGACATCCTTGATGATGCGAACAATCCTGCTGTGATTGAGCGTGTTAAGGGCCAAGTATTGGCACTGTGTGCACGTTTCCCTGTTTACGGCTAATTTGCCTATGCATCTACGTTTAGTAGATGAAGGGCCGAGATTGATCGCCGACTGACTTGATACTTGTCACATCAGGTACTTAGCATCAGGCACTTAACATTAAGTTGTTAAGCTCAGGTAGTTAACCTCAGCCCATAAATAGGATAAAATCCCATGGCCGCATCTCGCGGCCATTTTTATTGGTAAAATCTTAAGTTTAAATCCATGGCTTTTGACTGATATTTAACAGGTAAACCCATTAACGCTTTACGATCATTCACTGGCAGGAGGCTCAATGCATTGTCCATTTTGCAGCGCGACAGATACTAAAGTCATCGATTCTCGATTAGTGGCGGAAGGCCACCAAGTGCGCCGTCGCCGAGAATGCACCGAATGCCATGAACGATTTACCACCTTCGAAGGCGCCGAGTTAGTCATGCCTAGGGTGATTAAGCGCGATGGTTCACGCCAACCCTTCGATGAAGAAAAACTCCAAGGTGGCATGTTACGCGCCGTTGAAAAACGCCCCGTGTCTATGGATGAAATCGAGCAAGCACTCAGCAAAATCAAGTCTACCCTGCGCGCCACTGGCGAGCGGGAAGTGCCGTCAGAAATGGTGGGTAACTTAATGATGGAGCAATTGATGAGCCTAGATAAAGTCGCCTACATTCGTTTCGCTTCCGTGTACCGCGCCTTTGAAGACGTGTCTGAATTTGGCGAAGCCATCGCCAAACTGCAAAAGTAGTTATTCGATTTTTGTGGCTAGTCTATCGGTGTTTGGTTGCGCTAGCCTTAAAAGAGGCTTTTGATTAATAGCTTCTGCAAGACAGGTTTTAAAAACAGATTTGCAAGACTGGTGAAAGCCGAAACCTTTAACAACAGGGTTGAACATGAGCTTGAACATAAGTTGGTCCGTACTCGATACCCAAATGATGAGCCGCGCGATTCAATTGGCGCGCAAAGGCTTTTACACCACTAGACCCAATCCCAGTGTGGGCTGCGTTATCGTTAAAGATAACCAAATCATTGGTGAAGGTTATCATCAAAAAGCGGGTGAGCCCCACGCCGAAGTGCATGCGCTACGTATGGCTGGCGAACGCGCCCGCGGCGCAACAGCCTATGTCACTTTAGAGCCCTGCAGCCATTATGGCCGCACGCCGCCCTGCGCCTTGGCGCTGATCAATATTGGCGTTAAACGTGTTGTGGTAGCGGTGGAAGATCCTAATCCGCAAGTGGCTGGTCGCGGTATTCAAATGCTGCGTGACGCTGGCATTGAAGTGGATGTGGGATTACATCGCGATGAAGCCTATGCCTTGAATTTAGGTTTTATGAAGCGGATGGAATCAGGTTTACCCAGAGTCACAGTAAAATTAGCTGCGAGTCTTGATGGTAAAACCGCGCTGTCTAACGGTGTGTCTAAATGGATAACCGGTCCAGAATCTCGCCGCGACGTGCAGCGATTACGTTTACGTTCTTGTGCACTGGTCACGGGAATTGAAACCATACTGGCGGACGATCCCTCACTCAATGTGCGATATCAAGAACTTGGCGGCATAAAAGACTGCGTAACCGAGGCGCAATTACTGCAGCCATTAAGAGTAATACTCGACAGTCGCGCCCGTTTGCCGTTATCGGCTGCCTGTTTGGCTATCGTATCGCCGATACTCTTGGTCTCGACCGTGGTTTATCCTGCAGAGTTTCAAGCACAATTGCCCTCCCATGTGAGTTGCCTCCTGTTACCTGCAATTGCAGGTCGCGTATCCTTACCTGAACTATTAAGCTATTTAGGCCAAAGTTGTAATCACGTGCTGGTGGAAGCGGGTGCAACCTTAGCGGGCGCTTTTTTAGCAGAGGGGCTGGCCGATGAATTAGTGCTGTACCAAGCGATGAAAATCCTCGGTGGGCATGGGCGTAATCTGCTGCAATTGCCCGATTATCAAACCATGGCGCACATTCCTGCACTCACTTTGGTCGATGAGCGCAAATTAGGGCCAGATACCCGTTTAACCTTGAGCGTTATGCTTGATAGTTCTTTATTTAATTAAGTGAGTTAACCATGTTTACTGGGATTATTGAAGCCGTTGGCACCCTGCGCAAACTGGAGCGTAAAGGCGATGATATTCGTCTTACCGTGGCAAGTGGCAAATTGGATTTAACCGATGTGCGTTTAGGCGACAGTATTGCCACCAACGGTGTGTGCTTAACGGTTGTGCAGCAATTAGCAGACGGTTATGTGGCTGATGTATCAGCTGAAACTGTGAGTCTAACTGGCTTTGCAAACTACAAAGTGGGCACTAAGGTGAATCTTGAAAAGGCCGTCACCCCAACTACACGCTTAGGCGGCCATATGGTCAGCGGCCATGTTGACGGTATTGCAACGGTTGAGCAACGCTTAGTGCGTGGTCAAGCCATTGAATTTTGGTTAGCCGCACCCGTAGAGCTTGGGCGTTACATTGCCCATAAAGGTTCCATCACCATTGATGGCGTGAGTTTGACGGTTAACGAAGTGGACGGCAGTCGATTCCGCTTGACCATAGTGCCGCATACCGCAGGTGAAACCACGTTAATCGACCTGCAAGCGGGCGATAAGGTGAATATCGAAGTGGATTTAATCGCCCGTTATCTTGAACGCTTGATGAATTATGATGGCAAAGACAGCAAGAGCGGTGGCGTCACCATGGAAATGTTAGCCCGTGCCGGCTTTGTGCGTTAGTGCACAGGAGTAGATTATTTAACTTAAGCTTATCGGCAGCTTAGGTTATTTAGGTATAGAATTTCATAATAACAGCAAAATCATAAGGTCCTACAATGGCGCTGCACAGTATAGAAGAGATCATCGAAGATATTCGTCAAGGCAAAATGGTTATTTTGATGGATGACGAAGACAGAGAAAACGAAGGTGATTTGATCATGGCGGCCGAAATGGTCACGCCAGAAGCGATTAACTTTATGGCGAAATATGGCCGTGGGCTCATTTGCCAGACCATGACTAAAGCCCGTTGCCAGCAGTTAAATCTCCCCTTAATGGTGACGAATAATAACGCCCAGTTCTCGACTAACTTTACGGTTTCTATTGAAGCGGCGGAGGGTGTGACTACCGGTATTTCGGCCCACGATCGCGCTGTAACGGTGAAAGCGGCTGTGGCTAAAGAGGCTAAAGCGTCTGATTTAGTGCAACCTGGGCATATCTTCCCGTTAATGGCGCAGGACGGCGGCGTATTAACCCGCGCAGGCCACACTGAAGCTGGCTGTGATTTAGCCCGTCTTGCGGGACTTGAGCCATCGGGCGTTATCGTTGAGATTTTGAACGAAGACGGCACTATGGCACGTCGCCCAGATTTGGAGATTTTCTCCGAGTTGCATGGCATCAAAATCGGCACTATCGCGGCTTTAATCGAGTATCGCAACACCAAAGAAACCACGGTTGTGCGTGAAGCTAAATGCAAATTACCGACCCGTTTCGGTGAGTTCGACATGGTGACCTTCAGAGACACTATCGACAATCAACTGCACTTTGCCTTAGTCAAAGGTGAGGTGAAAGAAGATTGTTTGGTGCGCGTGCATTTGCAAAATACTTTCAACGATTTACTCCACTCAGAGCGCGATCAGCAACGCAGCTGGCCACTCGAAAAGGCAATGGAGCGTATTTCTGCAGAAGGTGGTGTATTGGTTTTACTCGGGAATCAAGAACATCCCTGTGAAATCCTCTCTAAGGTGAAAGCCTTTGAAGCTGAAGATCAAGGCCAAGCGCCTGCTTCTGCAAAATGGCAGGGGACGTCGCGCCGAGTGGGTGTTGGCTCGCAAATTCTCGCTAGCCTTGGCGTGACTAAGATGCGTCTGCTCAGCTCGCCTAAACGCTACCATTCACTTTCAGGCTTTGGCCTTGAAGTGACTGAGTATGTGGCGGACTAAAACCCAAAGTTACACTGAAGTAAAATTAACAATTTCTGATAATTTGCATAGGGCTCTGGGCAATTGGCTGTGATATCATGTCGCCACTTTTCGCCCCGAGCTGGGTGCTTTAGCTAAATTAGGTAAGATAATGAACGTAGTTCAAGGTAATATCGAAGCGAAAAATGCCAAAGTTGCGATTGTAATTTCGCGTTTCAACAGCTTTTTAGTTGAGAGCTTGCTTGAAGGTGCACTTGACACGCTGAAACGTTTTGGCCAAGTCAGCGACGACAATATCACTGTTGTCCGTGTACCAGGTGCGGTTGAGTTGCCGCTAGCTGCGCGTCGCGTAGCTGCCAGTGGTAAATTCGACGGTATTATCGCATTAGGTGCGGTGATCCGTGGTGGTACTCCTCATTTTGATTTTGTTGCAGGCGAATGTAATAAAGGTCTAGCTCAAGTTGCTTTAGAATTTGATCTGCCTGTTGCTTTCGGTGTTTTGACCACTGATACCATTGAACAAGCGATTGAACGTTCAGGTACCAAAGCGGGTAACAAAGGCGGCGAAGCTGCTCTAAGCCTGCTTGAAATGGTCAATGTTCTGCAAGAACTTGAACAACAGTTGTTATAGTAGGAAAAATAATGAAGCCTTCTGAGCGCCGCAAGGCCCGCCGTTTAGCCGTTCAAGCCATCTATTCATGGCAACTAAGCGGGAATAATATTGCCGATGTCGAGCATGAGTTTTTAACTGAACAAAGTCTCGACGGTGTTGATGTAGCTTATTTTCGTGAGCTATTTTCAGGCGTTGCAACGAAGAAAACCCAATTGGATGAGCTGATCATCCCGCATCTGGAACGCCCGATTGATGAAGTGTCTCCAGTAGAGAAAGCCATAGTTCGTTTAGCGGCCTATGAGCTGACTTTCCGTAAAGATGTGCCATACAAGGTCGCGATTAACGAAGCGATTGAGTTGGCAAAAGCTTTCGGTGCGGACGAGAGTCATAAGTTTGTGAACGGACTGCTCGACAAACTGGTTGCACGCAAGTAATAAAGACAAACGGTATCTTAGGATACCGTTTTTCATTGCTAACAAAGGTGGCCGATGTAAGTCGTGCCAAACTGTACAGTGAAAGAATTCCAATTAATTGAATGTTATTTTAGCAACCGCGGCCCCACTCGCCGTGATGTGAAGCTTGGCATCGGTGACGATTGCGCTTTAGTGCAACCTGCAGAAAACAAGTCGATCGCTATCTCCTGTGACACCTTAGTTGAAAATGTCCATTTCTTCCCCGACATGCCTCCCGCTGCCTTAGGTTACAAAGCTTTAGCGGTAAATTTATCTGATCTGGCTGCCATGGGCGCAGAACCCGCGTGGATGACGCTTGCCTTAACGCTACCCGAAGTCGATGAGACTTGGCTAAGTGGCTTTAGTGAAGGCTTGTTTGAAGCGGCCGATTACTATGGCATCGCCTTAATTGGCGGCGATACGACTCGTGGTCCACGGGCGATTAACATCACAGTGCACGGCCAAGTCCCACAGGGTAAGGCACTCACGCGTCATGGTGCTAAAGCGGGTGATTGGATTTATGTCACGGGCACGCTCGGAGATTCGGCCTTAGGTCTGGATATCATTCGAGGCGCGCAACAGGCCAGAGCCGAGCATAAAGAATTCCTGATTAATCGCCATTATCGTCCAACACCAAGAGTTTTAGCGGGCCAAGCTTTGCGTTCGCTTGCCTCCAGTGCTATCGACCTTTCCGACGGGTTTATCTCGGATATCGGTCATGTGCTTAAGGCTTCGGCAGTTGGTGCTGTGGTGGACGTTAATTGCATCCCGCTTTCACGCGCGATGCAAGATACCGTCAGCGAGGAGCATGCCTTAGGTTATGCGCTTACGGGGGGCGAAGATTATGAACTGCTGTTCACCGTTCCTGAGGCGCAAAAAGGCGCGCTTGAGACGGCATTAAGCCATGCAGGAGCAAAGTTTGTTCGCGTTGGCCAGATTTGTGCAGGCAGTAAGCTCAAGTTGCAACTTAATGGTGAGCCGTTTACGCCGCCGTATCACGGTTTCGAGCACTTTTAAGCGAAGAGCATGTTAATGAAATGGTTGTCAAAGGATCAGGCGTTAACGCGCCTGTCATTAAAAAATCCTGTCCACTTTTTGGCACTCGGTTTTGGTAGCGGACTCGCCGCTAAAGCACCTGGTACTTTCGGTACCTTAGCAGCCGTTCCCCTTTATTTATTGATGGCGCCATTACCGCTCACTTGGTATATCGGCTTAACCTTATTGAGCGCATTTGCGGGATTTTATATCTGCGGTAAAGCCGCTCAAGATATGGGGGTACACGATCACGGTGCGATTGTGTGGGATGAAGTGGTCGGGTTACTGATCACTATGATAGCGGCACCAGCAGGTTGGGGTTGGTTGTTAGTCGGCTTTGGTCTATTTCGCTTTTTCGACATCATCAAGCCTTGGCCTATTCGATGGCTCGATGCCAAAGTTCATGGTGGCTTTGGCATTATGATTGACGATGTCTTAGCGGGCGTGTTTTCGTTTATTTGTCTGCAAGGGCTAGTCTGGTGTGTTAGCTAACATTATCGTTAACCCGACATGTTAGTTAGCATGGCCAACAACTACCCCTTAGTTTTTGATATAGCCCCTTAGCTTGTGATATAGAGTGTGTAGATTCAAGCGTTTAGCGACCTCATCCGTTATCTGATCCATACTACTATTGCAGTAGTTCCCTTGCGTTCGCGAGGGTATTGCTGGTGATAGTATCGCCACCTAACAGTCTTGCAAGCTCTTGGATACGCTGCTCACGATCGAGCGATTTCATTGTGGTCTCAGTACTGCCTGCCTTATTAAATTTATCGACGAACATGTGTTGATGACCATTGCCCGCAACTTGCGGCAAGTGAGTCACGCACAGTACTTGGGTCGATTCCCCTAAGCTGCGTAACATGCGGCCCACCACTGCTGCGGTGGGGCCGGAAATCCCGACATCCACCTCATCGAAAATCAATGTCGGTGTGGCAACTTTCTTCGCGGTAATCACTTGGATCCCTAGCCCTATCCGTGAGAGCTCACCGCCAGACGCGACTTTCGAAATCGGTTGCAAGGGTTGGCCAGGGTTAGTGGTTACCATAAATTCGATATTGTCACTGCCATTGGCTGACATTTGCTCGGGGTGGAAATTGACTTCGATCGTAAATTTACCCTTAGGCATATTCAGTTCGTGGATTGACTGAGTCACCAGTTTGTCGAGTTCTTTAGCATAGCGGGCACGGCTTTGGCTGAGCTTTTGCGCATTGCTAAGATAAGCGGCTCTACTTGCCTCGACTTGAAGCTGAATTTCTTCAAGTTTACTTTCATCACTGTCTAAGGTGCTTAGCTCAGCCTTTAATGCTAAATGATGCTCGGCCAGTTTATTCGGGCTAACATGATGCTTACGCGCCAGTTGCATGGCTTTTGATAGCCGTTCTTCTAAATAGGCAAAGTGGGTTGGATCGAGTTCAAGCTTACTCAAATAGTGCTGTAATTCGCCTGCACTTTCTTGCACTTGGATTAAGGCATCATTGAGCATAGTGTTGATATTGCTTAATGCAGGATCGTAGCTTTGCAGGTCTTCGGCGAGGGAAATGACTCGATTGAGCAGCGACTCTATGTTGTTCTCTTCGCCTTCAGTGAGTATATCTAAGCTCGCTTGACAGGTATCAATCAACTCAGTGCCATTGGCTAAGCGTTTGTGCTCTTGCTCAATCTCATCGAACTCATCAACTTTAAGATCAAACTCATCGAGTTCTTCTACTTGATATTGCACTAATTGCTTACGGGCAATACGTTCATGCTGGGAGGCTTCGAGTTGCTTTAGATCGGCCTCAATTTGCTTGCAGCGTTGAAAACTGGCGGCAACCGTATCGATAAGCAATCTGTGGTTGGCATAACTGTCGAGCAGGGTGAGTTGATGTTCACTTTTTAACATTGCATGGTGCGCATGTTGACCGTGAATACCGATAAGCAACTGACCCAGTAATTTTAGCTGCGTCAGCGGCACTGGATTACCATTGATGTAGGCGCGTGAACGGCCATCGCTACCAATAGTCCGACGTAGGATGCACTCATCATCGAGTTCAAGATCGTTATCTTCTAACCAACGTTTTGCCAGTGGAATATCATCCAAGGAAAAGCGGGCGCTGACCTCGGTTTTATTGGCTCCGGGGCGAACACTACTGGCATCGGCGCGATTGCCTAGGCATAGGCCTAGCGCATCGATGGCAATCGATTTACCCGCACCGGTTTCACCTGTGATGCTGGTCATACCGGGGCGAAAATCCAGTTCTAAAAAACGGACGATAGCGAAGTTATTAATGCTGAGTTGGCAAAGCATAGTGAATTCCTGTCGAAAAACATACCAAACCACTGTATTGATAAACAGTATATACTGATTTTATATACAGTAAAGTGGCTTGGGTAAATAATCGGCATTATCGGCAGTAAATATTTTTAATTAACTGATTATGCATAGGTTCTTACTAAACTTTCTAAGATAGGTAAACTGAAGAAAGTGACTAAGGTGCCAAATAGAATGCCTTGAGCACTGGTTGAAGCCTGAGTGTTATAACGCTGGGCGAGTAAGTACACGCTAGCCGCGGTGGGCAGTGCGCTCAAGATCACGCCCATGATCAGGTAGTCACCACTTACGCCAAAACGGTTAAGCATAAAGTAGACGAGTGCCGGTTGGATAGCCAGCTTGAAGAGGTTGATAAGGCTCAGTTCGATAAAATTCTTGGGGCTAAATACGCTGCTATCTTTCTGGTAGCGCATCGCTTTGGCGAGTACCATGCCGATAGCAAATAGGGCGCAGGGGCTTGAGGTATTGCCTATTTGCTGGATCATTAGCGCCAGCCCTGACGGCAGTTTTATCTCTAGCGCCGAAATGCCGACGCCAATTAAGCTACCAATAACGATAGGGTTTTTACCGACCGCCATTGCCATTATGATTAAGGCGTGGTGTTGTCTTTGGGTGTTAGTGGCCAGTTCCATCGAGACTAAGGCGACGGCAAACATCAGCACGGATAATAAGCTGGCAATCGCGGCGGCGACTAAGGCACTTTGCTGCTGCGGAAAGAGGATGATGAGCAGTGGAATACCAATAAATGCCGTATTACCAAAGGTGGCATTGAGGGCTCGAATGGCGGCAACTGCATGCTGTTTAGGGTTAGCAATCAGCGAGAATCCAAGGCAGACAAGATAAGTGATCACCATAGCCGTGCTGTAGCCCGCAATAAATCCCCATTGCAAAATCTCACCAATCGGCTGCTGCGCGAGGGCGATAAGCATGATCGCGGGGAACGCAATATAGTACACATACTGGTTTAGCACTTGATCCGTATCGACGGGCAAGAGTTTTAATTTTTGCACTAGTGTGCCGAGCAACATGATCCCGAAGACGGCAAACAGAGGGGTTAAAATGGTCATTTCCCTCACTCATCCTTACGATTAAATTTGAATAAACTCGCCCACCGTCGTCATTTTACTGTCGCTATGATTCTTGGTGGACAGAGTTACAGCACTTGCTTCTTTTTATGTCACTTTAGAGCCAGATTTAGCGCCAGCGCAGTAAAACTCGCCACAAAATAACATACCATTTCAATCTAAGGCTATTGCGCTATGGTCGTATAAGTGAATAATTCAATGTTTAAAACACAATCACTTAGTGAATTTAGCGTTTTAACGTCAATACCCAATATGTGAAATTAGGATATGCAATGAGTGATGATTTAGGCGCTGAACTACAACTTGTCTATCTTTTTGTGCATTTAGTCAATGCGGGCAGTTTTTCGCAGGCGGCGAAGGAGCTTGATATGCCCATTGCCACAGTGAGCCGCAAGTTAGCTAAATTGGAAGAGAAGCTCGATAAACAGCTTTTTATGCGCAGCACCCGCAAGTTGCGACTGACAGAGGAAGGGCTGGCGCTCTTTCAACGCTACCAGAGCGTGGTTGCTCAATTCGATGAGCTGAGTGGGTTAGGCAGCGATAAACCCGAGGGTACCCTGCGCATCGCGGCGCCGATTTCGATTATTTCCATCGTGTTTATTCAAGCATTGAATGAATTTGGCCGCCTGTATCCCGATATCCGTTTACACATTTCCCAGAGCAATGAGTTAGTCGATTTGATCGACAAAGGCATAGATGTGGCGATTGTTGGCGGGGCTCAGCCTGATTCTTCTTGGGTGTCGAGTACCTTAGGCGAGCTCGACTATTGCCTGTTTGCCACACCAGAATATTTGGCTCAGGCGCCTAAACTTGAGCATCCCGATGATCTTGAAGCCCATCAACTGATAAAAGTCTGGCCGTTGTTTAATTGGCATTTAAAGCATCCAAGCGGCGAGTCTTTTTATTTTAATGGCCCGACTAAGCTCACCCTCACGGACTTACACGGAGCGATTCAGGCTACTTTAGGCCATGGCGGGATCTTGTATGGTCCTGAACTATTTGTAAAACAGCAGATTAAAGAGGGGAAACTTAAAGTATTACTGCCGGAATGGATTGGCGAACAGAGGCGAATTTCGATTTTATATCATCAGCGGAGCCAGCAGCCGCTAAAGGTAAGAGTCTTTATTGAGTTTATGCAGTCAAAGGCGCCAGAGTTATTCTCTATGCGTTGATTTAACGAGGGGAACTGATTTTTAGCGTCTTTTAGGTTTTACCGTGTTTTTGCTCATAGTATTTTGAGTTTGTTTTGCATCTTGCAGGCTGGAGCGTGTCGCGGGCAGTATGCCGAGTTCTAAGAAGTATCCCACTAAACGCCGCAGTTCAAATAAAGAACCGATACGCTGTTGATCTTTGATGGTCAGTTTCCAACTGTCGGTTCGTCCTTCGCTATTGGTTAAGATAAATCCTTGATAAACAATCTTTCTCATTGGAATAACTCAATCTTTATTGATGCTATTTATAGCAACTGGATATCTTTGACGGGACTCGTTGGTGAGGGTGTAAAACGATGATCCCTTTCTTATTCTGCATGGATAATAGGTGCTTGAGTAACCCCAAGCACCCCCATCAATTAAGCGACGCTGATACCGATATTTGATACGCCAGCTTCGATAATGTCTTTGCGTAAACCTTTGACCAGTTCTGCGGTGATCTTCGGATTTTCTTCAATAATTTCCAGCAGAGAATTTTGTAATTCTTTCTCTTCTTCCATGACTTCATGGGCGAAAACGAAATCATCTAACGCTTCATCCACCAAATCGACATCGCTGATCGCTTCGATGTAGTTAGCCACTGTGCTGGATGATAATTTGCTGATATTGACTATATCTTCTTCAATTTTGCCTTGAATCGCACCTAGTAAGGTCGATATGGCGACCACAGCATCCATAGCAGGATAGACGCCATAGGCTTCAAAATCAGCAGGATCTGGGGTGTTATCTTCCAGGCGTTGCAGATGCACATCGACATTGAATTTGAGCTTGGAGTCGTACTGGGATTGCCACAATAGTTCTAATGCGGTACTCAACACAGTAGGATCGCCAAACTCACAGACTTCGGAAAACAGTTGATAGTTGGGCAACATACGTTGGCAAAGTGCAGTGGCAAAGAGTTGTTTTTGTGGCAGTGTTAACGCCTTGAGACGTTTAAAGAAGCCCGTTTTTTTGGTCATCTGTTATTTCCGCTGATAGCTGTGATATCACTTGATTTGCCGCAGATTCTACCTTAGTTAACTCATCAAGTAACTCTAGTATTTCGGGTTCGAGATCTTCAACCGATGTTTCACGTTTTAGTGCCGATTCAATTTCTTGGCATAATCTTTGGGTTGTTGGCACGCCGCAGTAGCAGCTCGCACCATGCAGCTTATGGATAGTACTGAGCATGACAGGGTGATCGTTTTGACTTAGCGCCGTTTGAATCGTCGCCACGGTTTGCGGTAATGAGTCGAGCAACATTCTGAGCATATCTAAGGCGAGATCGGCCTTGTGATTGGCTTGGGTTAAGCATAAATCCCAGTTCAGCGTATGCAGGTCAAAATGGGTGAACTTAGGTCGAGTGATCCAGCGATGAATAATATCTTTGAGCGCCGCTTCATCAATAGGTTTAGGTAAATATCCGTCCATACCACTGCCTAAAATCAGTTCGCGTTCTTCGGCAATGGCATGGGCTGTTACGGCAATTATCGGCGTGTTGCGGTTCATCGAGCCTTGGCGAATTTGCTTCGTGGCGCTAATGCCATCTGTGCCAGGCATTTGGATATCCATAAAGATCAAGTCGAAGGTGCGAGTCTTCGCCTGTTTAACTGCCTCATCACCGCTGTTGACGGCAACCACAGTCGTCACTAATTCGCTGAGTAAAGTATCAATCAGTTTTAAGTTGGCAAAGTTATCATCTACCGCTAGCACGGTTAAGGATTGGCGAGCTACCGGTGTGGATATTGTCGCAGGGGCTATGATGTCGTACTCCATCGGTGGATAGAGTAAGTTGCGCGCAAGCTGATGCTCACTGACGGGCAGAGACAAGACCACATCGGCATTCGGGCGAATAAATTGGGTTAAGGCATCCTGTTCTTGACAATCGTATAGCACTATAAGGCAATCTGTTTTGGTCTTCGCTAAGTTTAGTGTACTTACCAGTTGTGCTGAATCGCTAAACCCATGGCAACTCAAGAGAACATAGTCGTATGGCGCTTCAGCCGTGGTGAGCGTAGTCAACAAGCTTGGGATATGCTGATGATGGGTGACTTTTGTATCCCATTGATTCAATTGGCGGCTTAATACTGCGTGGGTGAGTACTCGCGGTTCGTAAAACAGTATGGTTTTGTCTTTGAGTTTTTCGAGCGGCAGTGAGTCACCGATTTGGAATTGACCTAAGCCGAGCGGCAAACTGAACCAGAAGTTTGAGCCTTTTTCTGGGGATGAAGTAAAGCCGATTTGGCCGCCCATTTGATTCACTAAACGCTTAGTGATCACTAAACCTAAGCCGGTGCCACCAAAGCGACGCGAAATCGACGAGTCTGCTTGGCCAAAGGCTTGAAATAAAAAGTCCTGCTGGCTTTCATCGATGCCGATACCTGTGTCGACCACATCACAGCGTAGTACTACTTGTTCATCCGACTGGCTCTGCAGTTCGATTTTGACCATCACGCTGCCAGAGTCAGTGAATTTAATCGCGTTACCAACCAAGTTATTGATGATTTGGCATACGCGCATGGCATCGCCATTGACATTGTCGGGCACGTTGGGGGCGATATCGACGACGAGTTCTAGGCCTTTGGCCTGGGCGCTGCCCGAGATCAAGGTAATCGTATCGCTTATGGTTTCCCTAAGGCCGAAGGGCATGTTTTCTAACACCATTTTACCGGCTTCGAGTTTAGAAAAATCGAGAATGTCGTTGATGATACCCAGCAGGTTAGTGGCGCTGCGTTCTATAGTCTTGATGTAATCCACTTGGCTCGAATGCAATGGTGTTTTGACTAATTGCCGCGCAAAACCGATAACGCCATTGAGCGGCGTACGTAACTCGTGGGACATATTCGCTAAGAATTCAGATTTAATTCGGCTGGCTTCTAGGGCGCGTTTTTTAGCTAAATCCAGCTCGACGTTTTGGATTTCAATCTGCTCTAAGGTTTCCCGCAGATCCGACGTCGCTTGGTCGATATTTTGCTGCATCTCATCATGGTATTCCGACAATGAACCTGCCATGGCATTGATGCCGCGTTTGAGTAAGTCCAGCTCACCAATCAAGTTGCCATCTAAGCGGGCGTCCAATTTACCTTCACGGATTTTAGCGACGACGCGCACCATTTCAGTAATGGGCTGAGTGACGTTTTTCACTAGCCGGAAAGTAAATAGCAGGTTTAACTGCACGCCGATCAACACAATAATAAAGGCGGCGACTGCAGCTCTATGTTGCTCTAACAAGGCACGTTCTTTATTGATTATTATCGAGATATAGCCTAAAAGATGACCATCGTCTGTCTGGATATCGTAATTAGCGGGAGCAGCAATGGGGCCTGTGGCAAAAATGGGCGTCCGTAAAATAAGGCTGTCGTCCACATGTTCAATTTCGGTTTTATGCAGCGTATTGAGGGCTTCTTTGTAGCGCATAATTTCAAAGTCTTTGTGATAGTGGGAGGTCACAAAGAGTTGATTATTGGCATCGAAAATCGCGATGGATTTTACTAAGGTGGATTTGTTGAGCTGTGCCGCCGCGAGTAAGCGTTTGGTCGCCTCGCGATCATTCGCCACTAAGCCGATTTCACTGGCAATCGACAGGGGCTCGATAATATTGCTGCCCTGTTCGACGAGCGTATCTTCGAGCTCATAAAAACGGTTTATGGTAAAGTAGCTGCCCAGAAGGATACCGACCAAGATTGTTGGCGCGAGCGCCAGCACAAGAACCCAAGAACGTAGGCTGTATTTGGTCATGTTGTTGACAGGGTTCATAGCAGCGGCGGTGTTTCCTGTGACAGAGACTAAGATAATTTTATAAGACTGCCAGAAATAGGGCGGTCTTTGCCAGTATTTTATTGATTTAGAGGCCGAAATGGCGCAATTTTTTAAAGCAAAACCAAATAGTTCCAAACAGTTGTCGGCTAAGTTATCTCTGAGCGTAGAACAGCTCGATCACTTAGGTGCTGGTATAGCACAACATCAAGGTAAAGTCGTGTTTATCCCTGGCGCTTTACCCGATGAAACCGTGACGGTACAGCTCACCGAGCAAAAGAAAAATTATGCCCGTGCCAAGTTGATTAAAGTCGATACACCTAGCTCTGAGCGCGTCGAGCCTGAGTGTCCACACTACCACACCTGCGGCGGCTGCGACTTACAGCATATGTCATTATCGGGTCAGCGTGAGCATAAAGAAGCTGCGTTGCTGGATATTATGGCTAAGTTTGCTGGCACTGAAGGCGGTGCTTTATCGCCTGCACTCACGGGGGAAGGTTGGCATTATCGTCGCCGCGCCCGTCTTGCAACTTTATTTGATAAAAATACCAAGCACTTAAGTTTAGGCTTTCGCGCCGCCAGTAGCAGTAATGTGGTGCCAATCAGTCAGTGTCTGGTGTTAGCTAAGCCGTTATCGGACTTGATCGTCCCCTTTGCTAAGTTGCTGAACCAATTGTCGGCTAAAGCCAGCTTAGGCCATCTTGAGTTGATTGCCGCCGATAATGGTCACTTCGCTGTGCTGCGTATCACTAAGGCGCTAAACGATAAAGATCTCGCTAAGCTGTCTGCCTTTGCTGAGCAGCATCAGATCCATATTTGTCTGCAGGACAACGAAGGGCAATTCCAAGGCGTTGGCGCTGAGTTAGTGTTACCGGTTTATCAGCTGTTAGATGACAAAGCTGAGTCGGATGCGGTGAGTTTAAGCTTCACCCCAGGTAACTTTGTGCAAGTGAACGGACAGATTAACAAGGCCATGGTCGCTCAAGCGATGGATTGGTTAGCGCCAGCGCCAGATGAGCGCATTTTGGATTTGTTCTGCGGCATGGGTAATTTCAGTTTGCCCTTAGCGAAAATGGGCGCGGATGTGATTGGCGTCGAAGGGGTTGCCGAAATGGTGACTCAGGCACGGGTGAACGCGAAAGCTAACAATCTGGATAAACTGACCTTTTACCACGGCGATTTAAGTGCGGATTTATCCCTTGAGCCTTGGATGGGCAAGATTGATAAATTACTGCTCGATCCCGCTCGTGCGGGGGCATTTGAAAGCTTGCAATGGCTAAAGAAAATGAAGCCGCGCAAAGTCGTGTATGTTTCGTGTAATCCTGCGAGCTTGGCTCGCGATAGCGCTGTACTGTTAGAGCGCGGTTACCGATTACAGCAATTGGGACTTATCGACATGTTCCCACAAACACACCATATCGAAGCCATGGCCCTGTTTGAATTAACCAAGTAATTTGCGCTGGCAAAGTAAGCAAAGCGTTTGAATAACGTAAAAAATGTGATTATTACGTCGGTTGGGTTTGACAAGTTCGCGCCAATGCTGAAGATAGGAGAGCTGAAGTGGTGCCCACTTTCTCTCTGAGCACGGATAAGGAAATAAATTAGATGGTCTCTGTTCGCGAAGCGCACTTTAATGATCCCGATTTTCACTTAGAAGATTGGGTAGCTCGCTATGTTGGTCATGCCGATGAAGCGCAGATGCTGCTCTCTTTGATAGGGCAGATTGACGCCTTACCAGCCAAGAGTCCTGCGGCGAAGAGAGAACTGCTCGAACGTGCTCGAGAGATGATTGAAATCCTCGCACCGCTAAACATGGACATTGAAACCCTGCAGGCGGCAATTTTGTTTGTGGTGCTCGATGCTGGGTTACTGACTGAAGAAGCCATCCAAGAGAAATTTGGTGAGCCGCTGGCGCGTTTAGTGGCGAGTGTCGTGACCATGAACGCCATCGGCGCCTTGAAAATCAATCCTAATAGCCGCTCAACCGAGCCGCAAATCGACAATATCCGCCGCATGTTATTGGCTATGGTTGAAGATGTGCGCGCCGTGGTGATTAAGCTTGCCGAGCGTGTGTGTTTGCTACGGGCGGTGAAAAATGCCGACGAAGAAACTCGCGTGCTGCTGGCCCGTGAAATTGCCGATATTTATGCGCCGCTGGCTAACCGTTTAGGGATTGGACAATTGAAGTGGGAGCTGGAAGATATTTCTTTCCGCTATCTGCATCCTGATACCTATAAAGACATTGCTAAGCAATTAGATGGCAAACGGCTGGATCGTGAAGTCTTTATCGACAAGTTTGTCAGTCAGTTGCAACAAAGATTAGATGAAGATCAAATTCGCGCTAAGGTCTACGGCCGGCCGAAACATATCTACAGTATTTGGCGCAAGATGAAGGGCAAACACCTCAAATTTGATGAGTTGTTTGACGTGCGCGCCGTGCGTATCGTGACTGAGCGTTTGCAGGATTGTTATGGCGCGTTAGGTGTGGTGCATACGCTTTGGCACCATATTCCACGGGAATTTGACGACTATGTCGCTAACCCTAAGCCTAACGGGTATCAATCGATTCATACCGTGGTGGTGGGGCCTGAGGGCAAAACCGTTGAAATTCAAATTCGTACCCAAGACATGCATGAAGATGCAGAGCTGGGTGTGGCCGCGCACTGGAAATACAAAGAAGGCAATCATTCCGGTAAGCAAAGCGGCTACGAAGAAAAAATTAACTGGCTGCGTAAAATTCTGCAATGGCAGGAAGACGTGGTCGAAAGTGGCAACTTGGTCGAAGAAGTGCGCAGCCAAGTGTTTGAAGACAGAGTCTATGTGTTCACTCCAAGCGGTGAAGTCGTCGACTTGCCACTGGGCTCAACCGTGCTCGACTTTGCCTATTACATTCACTCCCAAGTGGGACATAAATGTATTGGTGCTAAGGTCGATGGCCGTATTGTGCCGTTCACCTATCAGGTTGAAACGGGCGAGCGTATCGAGATCATCACCTCGAAACAGCCCAACCCTAAGCGTGACTGGCTTAACCCTAACTTAGGTTATATCCGTACCTCGCGGGCGCGTTCGAAAATTCAGCATTGGTTTAAGCAGCAGGACAGAGACAAGAATATTGTCGCCGGCAAAGAAATGCTCGAATCTGAATTGGCGCGGGTGAGCCTTAAAATTAAAGACGCGGCCATCGCGGTCGAGCGCTTTAATATGGCAAGCATGGATGACTTACTGGCGGCGATTGGCGGCGGTGATGTGCGTCTGCATCAAGTGGTTAACCATATTCAAAGCCGTCTGCGACTCGACGAAGTGTCAGAAGAAGATGCGGTCGAAGAATTAGTTAAGAAAGGCCAACACAAACCGACCTCAAGTGGCCGTGGTCAGGTTGAAGTCAACGGTGTGGGTAACTTGCTTAACCATATCGCCCGTTGTTGCCAGCCCGTTCCCGGTGATGAAATCTTAGGTTTTATCACGAAAGGCCGTGGCATTTCTGTGCATCGCGCTGATTGTGAACAAGTTAAAGAGTTAATGCGGGTTCACCCAGAGCGCGGTGTCGATGTGGTCTGGGGCGAAAATTACTCCGGCGGTTATCGAATGCGTTTACGGGTATTAGCCCACGATCGCAGTGGTTTATTGCGCGACTTAACCTCAGTGCTGGCTGCTGAAAAATCCAATGTACTGGCCATGAGTTCGTCATCGGACACTAAAAATCAGACAGCCGCGATTGAGTTGGAACTGGAGCTTTATAACCTCGATGGTTTATCGCGAGTGTTATCTAAACTGACCCAAGTCGATAGTGTGATCGAGGCAAGACGACTTTAAGACTAGCAACGCCTTTCGAAGCGAGCGATATCTAGAAGTCATCTAGAAGCAAGAGATAAAGGATTGGGGCGGTAGGGAGTGTTCATCGTTCTGAGCCATGGTTTGCGATGGCATTTGCTCCCCGACGCGTAGTCACTCCGTCCTTGGATGCTCGACCGCCACGTCCATGGGGCGGACGGTCGTCTCGCAAATCACCATGGCTCACCTTTCAAGTATTAGTGTAACCCGTAGGTTCAAAAACTAAGTCATAAGTATTCTGTTAAATTGTTCAACCTGATTAGACTTGAGCGAAGTCATTCGATTGAACATAAGAAACTTTTGGATATTTTCGTGTTACTACGAGATGGAGAGCCCTCTCTTTCAGATAACTTTTTCTACTCCAAACCACGCGAGTCGCCTACAAATAGCAGATCAAATTCACTAACCCACTACAATTACGAACTAAGAGTTTCAGGCTGGCATAAGGACATTGTCTTTTCTAACCAGTTTAAAAACTCCAATTCATTGCTTCCCAGTCTTTCTGTGTGGCTGAGCAGTACATAACGATGTCCAGATTGAGTAAATCCAAATGGAGCCACCAGTCTCCCGTTTTTCAAGTCATCGATTATCAGAGGATATGACCCTATAGCAGCCCCTAAACCGTCAACTGCCGCCTGTAAGCAGAAATAAAAATGCTCAAAGGATTTAGACTTATTGATATTAAAGGCATGTGTTGAACGTGATGACCAATCTGACCATGCAGAAGGTCTCGTTTCACTATGAAGCAAAACGATATCATCTAAGTTGTGCTGAGCTTTGTTCCAATATTCAGGCGAAAAAACAGGGCCAACCCACTCATTGACTAAGTTGTGTGTCGTATATTCTGGGCTAATATCGAAGTCATCACGCCGGATGGCTAAAGATAATCCTGTTTCACATAAATCCACAGGCCCTCCTGCTGTTGATAGTCGAACATCAATACCCGTAAGCTGGAAAAAACTGGCCAGCCGAGGCATCAGCCAGCGCATAGTTAATGTGGGCTCACAGGAAACTTCAAGATGCTTATTGCTTTCCCTCGTTAGCTTCTTAACTCCATTATCTAGAGCATTAAACGCAATATCAGTGTACAGCTTGAGTAGCTCACCTTCTTGCGTGAGACACATTCCTCTACCTTGTTTGTAAAACAGTAACTTCGACAAATGGCTCTCTAGCAATTTAATTTGCTTACTCACTGCTCCGTGAGTGATATGAAGTCTTTCTGCTGCCTTACTGTAACTCGATGACTCTGCCGTAATATGAAATACATAGAATGCTTTTAAATGTCTCATCTGTGACTTTTTCTCACATTTAGGATGCCTTTTTTTCGATTATAACTTACCAATAAATCTATACAATTATTTTAAAATCATGAACAGTTAGGATAGAAAATGGAGTTAATAAGTTTTGCAGTATTTGGGCTTTTAATCGTAGTAAGCCCTGGTGCTGACTTTGTTTTAGTATTTAAAAACAGTGCAATTTTTGGCAGAAAAGCGGGCATATTAACGGCTCTTGGGATAGGGATTGGTGTTTGTGTGCATATTACCTATTCAGTGATAGGGATTAGTCACTTAGTTTCTCAGAATGCGGTTTTATTTAGCATAGTGAAGTACATTGGTGCGGCGTATTTAATTTATCTCGGTGTAACAGGGTTAGTCAGTTCTAAGTTGAAATTAGACTATGAAAACTCAACAGACCAACCCACACATACTCGAAAGTACATATTTCAAGGTTTTTTGTGTAATGTATTGAATCCTAAAACAATGCTTTTCTTTCTAAGCGTCTTTAGCCAACTAATCTCAGCCAATAATGAAGGTATGTCTTTCGTTATTAGCTATGGCGTTTACATTGCACTTCTACATATGGCTTGGTTTTGTATAGTCGCTTACCTAGTCACATCTGTACAAGCGAGTCACATAATTCAAAAGTTTGGTCATAGAATTAATCAGGCGTGTGGTTTGGGTCTAATTGCTTTTGGTGCAACATTATCAATAAAAGCCTAAATTCCAACTCTCACATAATAAGTAAGTATTGTACTGGTACGCTAAATTTAGTCACTTAGATAGAGGTGTAATCTGTCTTTACTTCCATATTTTTGGAATGACTAAATGTAAGTCAAATTATCCTCTGCGCACTGAGTGATTAATCGGTCATAGCTCACAATGATGCAATAGCTTTTTAGCTAAACGAGCAGCGAGAGGGTTAGTTAAGATTGGCATTGTTGCACCAGTGACCTACTAAAACATGTTTTAGTAGAGCCCTCAGGGATGCTTCTTTTAAAATAAATAGGCGGCGAGTCACTGGGGCACAATGACAATAAATATCGCGCAACAGGTAATACAACGAGCTTTGGGAAAATATGTGTAATCGGCTATTACAAGCCGGCTCTAGGAGAACTAACTCGAAAACATATTGCTGTTCCTGCTTTCCTGCTTTTCCCTATCCCGAGTACTGGTTAATCAACAACGCCATGCTAGTTGATCATGAATATGGCTCATGTTGTATGTGAAATAAAACCGTTTTTGTTCATGTGCCGAACCACGTATAAATGACTCCAAGCGAAATATTAGACAAGCTTGAAGTTGCACCCTAGCTAAGCCATTAGAACTTAAGTCATTGGCACTTAAGTTAAATAGAACCTCAGACAGAACACTAATAATGTCTATCAGAGTCGGGTCTAGAAGCT
Source organism: Shewanella sp. SM20 (assembly GCF_025654545.1). NCBI lineage: Bacteria > Pseudomonadati > Pseudomonadota > Gammaproteobacteria > Alteromonadales > Shewanellaceae > Shewanella > Shewanella sp. SM20. The sequence goes on from NZ_JAKKRK010000001.1 coordinate 176,387, forward strand.
AGAAGCGCAGGGCATAAACTCAGGTTTGAAATCAGACAACGGGATACTGGATCACTATGAATAAGCATTTTACATTTACGATTAACAGCATTTGTCTTGATGAAAATTATCATCCCTCAGACAAGACGCGTATCACGACCAACTTTGCTAATTTGGCCAGAGGTAGTCATCGCCAAGCGAACTTACGCAACGCGTTAAAGATGATTGACAACAGTTTTAATGCCTTAGCGCATTGGGATAACCCCAAAGGTGATCGTTATACTGTCGAACTCGAAATTATCTCCGTTAATTTGGATATTGACGGCAGCGGTCAAACCTTCCCATCGATTGAAGTTTTGAAAACCAATATTGTTGATCATAAAACCAATAAACGTATTGAAGGTATTGTCGGCAATAACTTTTCATCTTACGTACGCGATTATGACTTTAGCGTGTTACTGGCAGAACATAATAAGGGCCAAGCCAAATTTAGTATTCCAGATGATTTTGGTGGTCTACATGGCAAGCTATTTCAGTCTTTTGTTAATTCTGATGCTTATAAACAGAATTTTAATAAGCCACCGGTTATCTGTCTCAGTGTGTCGGATAATAAAACCTACCATAGAATTGAGAATCAGCATCCCGTATTAGGGGTTGAATATCAGCCAAATGAATCGTCTTTAACTGAGCAATATTTCAAAAAAATGGGCTTACAGGTGCGCTATTTTATGCCACCAAATAGTGTGGCGCCGTTAGCTTTTTATTTCGTTGGTGATTTACTGAATGATTACACTCATCTTGAGTTGATAAGCACCATCAGCACTATGGGAACTTTTCAAAAAATCTATCGCCCTGAGATTTATAATGCCAATGCTGTTGCAGGGAAATGCTATCAACCTAATTTGAAAAATCTGGATCATTCACTGACTCAAATTGTTTATGACCGAGCAGAACGTAGCCAATTGGCGAATGAGCAAGGCAAATTTGCAGCGGAGCACTTTATCAAACCCTATCAAACGTTTTTTGAACAATGGTCTGCTAATTACCTTTAGTCGCTCTGCGCTTAATCGTCACGCTCAATAATTAACCCAATACGGCATCATTATCATGACAACACGACTTAATAAAACATCGCTTAACCAGACCCTGATTAACAACAGACTGTTACCGACTTCAACTGCGGGCAGTTTGCCTAAACCTTTATGGCTTGCAGAGCCTGAAACACTTTGGTCTCCATGGAAATTGCAAGGAGAGGAATTAATTACCGGTAAACACGATGCACTGCGTTTGTCATTACAGGATCAACAGCTAGCGGGGATTGATATTGTCAGTGATGGCGAGCAAACGCGGCAACATTTTGTCACTACCTTTATTGAGCACCTCAACGGCGTTGATTTTTCAAAACGTAAAATCGTTAAAATTCGTGATCGCTATGATGCAAGCGTGCCCACGGTTGTCGGCCCAGTGAGCCGCCAAAAGTCGGTGTTTGTTGAAGATGCCAAATTTTTACGCAAGCAAACTACGCAACCGATTAAATGGGCGCTGCCTGGCCCAATGACCATGATAGATACGCTTTATGATGACCATTATAAAAGCCGCGAAAAGCTCGCGTGGGAATTTGCCATAATTCTTAATGAGGAAGCCAAAGAATTAGAGGCGGCGGGTGTTGATATTATCCAATTTGATGAGCCTGCCTTTAATGTGTTTTTTGATGAGGTAAACGAGTGGGGCATTGCGTGTTTAGAAAGAGCCATTGAAGGGCTTAAATGCGAAACGGCGGTACACATTTGTTATGGTTATGGCATCAAAGCCAATACAGATTGGAAAAAAACCTTGGGCTCAGAGTGGCGCCAATATGAAGAAGTGTTTCCTAAACTGCAAAAGTCTAATATCGATATTATCTCGCTAGAATGTCACAACTCCCATGTGCCAATGGAGCTACTTGAGCTCATTCGCGGTAAAAAAGTCATGGTCGGCGCGATTGATGTCGCCACCGACACGATTGAAACCGCTGAGGAAGTGGCTGACACCCTACGAAAAGCCCTTAAATTTGTCGATGCCGACAAGCTCTATCCTTGTACCAATTGCGGCATGACGCCTTTATCCCATCAAGTCGCTAGAGGCAAACTCAACGCCTTAAGTGCGGGCGCAGAGATCGTCAGAAAAGAGCTCTTGGCATTAAGATAAGACGGTTGCTGTCTTTTTTACAGCAGCATGTTTTATAGCAGCATGAATCCAGCTTTGTTGAAAGAATATCGACGTAAGTATTAAAAAAACGGGATTGGCATTCTGATGCCAATCCCGTTTTCATTTCTAAGCTCTTACATTGAGTGCTTAGGCTTATGCCTTGTCTTAGCGCTTATTCACCAAGCTTTGGTGTACGTGGCGGGATCATGCGCCGGTCACCTGTTGACTCAAATGCACCGGCAAATTTAAGCAGGTTATTATCGTCATAGGCGCGACCTGCGAAGGTCAAACCGACTGGCATGCCAATATCGGCCATCACGCCCATAGGTACAGTCACTGTCGGTACCCCTAAGTGACGAATTGCTAGGTTACCGTTAGTGACCCAAACTCCATTGCTCCACGCAATATCGGCTGATGCCGGATTCACATGGGCATCGGCGGGGCCGACATCTGCCACGGTTGGGAATAGCACTGCATCGAGCTTTAGCCCGTCCATCCAGTCTTCGAGATCTAGCTTACGCGTCTTCTCTAAGCCACGCAGCCCATCGGGAATGCTGTCAATTTGGTCATAGGATTTAAGACCACGCTTGGCCATGTTGACGTACTCTTCCATGCCTGCCGCTAAGTCACCTTCACGATTTGGCAAGGTGCCAAGATCATGGGGGAATATCAAATGCCCAACAACATCAGCCAGCTTGTTGAGTTTAGGGTCATTGTTAGCCCGAAGGAACTCATCGAACGCCCAACCCGAGAGTTCCCATAATTCATCATGGAGGAACTGAGGCGTGACTATGCCACGGTTAAACACGGTCGGCGCGCCGGGACGATCGCCTTCACAATTTGATACCAGCGGAAAATCCACTTCAATCACTTCGGCGCCAGCGGCTTCTAAGGCTTTACGAGCCGCTTCCCATAGTTCGATAACCGATTGGCGGGTATGAATACGTTGACCCGTTGGGCCGCCGATACCTGGGTTTTCGCTAGTGCCAGCCAATTCATCTTTATTGATGTACATGCGCGGCACGCCAAAACGCTTGCCTTTAAGCGTATCGGCGCTAGCCGCCAGCGCCAGATAAGATTCTGGGCGAACTGTCGAGGCTTTAGGGATTTGGACCCAAGGTTGCAGGCGCCAGAGATCGCCACCGGTGATAGGATCGTCGGCCACAATCACATCGAGCACTTCAAGCATATCTGCCATAGTGCGGGTGTAAGGCACGACCACGTCCATGGTCGGGGTTAACGGCCAGTTACCACGCACGGAAATCACACCGCGAGAGGGGGTATAGGCGCACAGGCCGTTATTAGATGCTGGACCACGGCCACTCGACCAAGTTTCTTCAGCAAGACCGAAAGCCGAGTAGCTTGCCGCCGTGCCCGTGCCCGCCCCATTGGAAGAGCCCGAAGCGAATGGTGCAGTAAGATACTCAGCATTGTACGGGCTTTCAGCGCGGCCATAGTGACCACGCTGCATACCGCCATTGGCCATAGGTGGCATATTGGTTTTGCCTAGGCAAATGGCACCCGCGGCGCGTAGGCGCTCAACGGCAAAGGCATCATATTGCGCCACTAAATCCTTAAAGGCTGGGCTGCCAGACGCTGCCGTCAGTCCCTTCACCAAATAGCTATCCTTGGCGGTATACGGAATACCCTCAAGTGGGCTCAGTGTTTCACCACGGGCGCGGCGCGCATCTGACGCCTCAGCTTCTTTGAGCGCATCGGGATTGTGTACCACTAACGCATTGAGCTTAGTCTTTGTCGCAGGGCCGTCATACGCCTCAACCCGCGCGAGATACGACTTAACCAACTCCACTGCGGTGGTGTGGCCAGATTCGAGCGCAGCACGCAGCTCGGCAATGGAAACTTCAGTGACTTCAAACATCTTGCGCCCTCCCGCAGAAAGCCAATTGTGGTGTAATAACAGTGACATCAATCGTCATGCTGTTCTCCTTGGGTTACTTTCCAGCAGGGATTTGCTGAGTAATGCAATGGATATTGCCGCCGCCTAATAAAATCTCACGGGCTGGCACACCCACAATCTCATGCTCAGGGAAGATTTCCTGTAGTTTTTGGGCGGCGATATTATCGGTTGCAGGGTCAAGCAGTGGGAACACGATGCGACTATTGGTGATTAAAAAGTTCACATAAGAACCCGCTAAACGCTCACCCGCCGTGCGTGGCACGCCAGTGCCTTCGGTTACACCTTTTGATTCTTCTTCGGTGCAATACAGCGGCCCCGGTTGTGGCAACAGATGGATTTTTAACTTACGGCCTTTGGCATCCACGGTATTTTGCAGCACATCGAGCGCGGCTTTTGAGCGTGGATACTGGGGATCAGTCTCATCATCAGTCCAGTGCAGAATGACTTCACCAGGACGGGCAAAACAGCACATATTGTCGATATGACCATCGGTCTCATCCATATACACGCCATCTTGCAACCAGATAAACTGCTTAACATTCAAATAGTCACGCAGTAAGTCTTCAATCTGTTCTTTTGTCAGTTCAGGGTTACGGTTGGCATTGAGTAAGCATTCTGCACTCGTCATACAGGTGCCTTCACCATCGACATGGATGGAGCCACCTTCGAGGATCAACGGCGCGCTGTAACGGGCAAAACCATGCTGCGCAAGCATCTGCTGCGCGACTTGCTCGTCCTTATCCCATGGGAAGTACAAACCACCGTTATGGCCGCCCCAAGCATTAAAACCCCAGTCAACACCACGGCATTCGCCATTGTCATTCACAACTACGGTTGGCCCAGTGTCACGAGCCCAGCAATCGTTACTGTCCATTTCAACCAAGGTGACATGGGATGGCATCACCGCTTTAGCTTCGGCTAAAAACGTCTTAGGAACACCCATATAAACCGGCGTTGCCGCACCAATGGCATCGGCCACCTTAGCAAAGGTCGCCTGAGCATAAGCACCAGCTGCACGCCAGTTATCAGGACGATAGGGCCAAATCATCCACACCGCTTGCTGCGCAGCCCATTCGCCAGGCATATAAAAACCATCTTGGGATGGCTTAGTCGTTAACTGCGTGGCATCCACTGTCACGTTTGTCATGAGTTTTGTCTCCAGTAATGCTTAAAAACGATAAGGGTGTGCGTCCTAACATCGGACGACAGAATCGAAATATACCTAACATCAATCAAATGAATAAATTGAAGGACCGCATTTATCATGTGCATAGTTTGGCCGCAATTGTCAGGTCTTCACTCGGTGAGTTTTAGCTTCATTGAAATATTGCTGCGTATCTTATCATTTAAGATGGCTTGCGCTAAATACTTGTATGCAGGACATAGATGAGAATTTGTAGGGGAGGAAGATTGTCAATTTATTGCTCACGAGATGAGTGAATTACGAAATGGAGCGAATACTCTTTAGTTAAAATAAGTCTTAGTTGAAATACGGCACTAAAATCTGATCTCAGCATCAAAATAGCGCTTTTATTTTACCTAGCTTATCATCATCGCTTTATTGTAGCCTTTTGCTAAAAAACACTGCGGAGGCGTATTTTTTGTTCTTTCTCAATATTCGCCCGTTGCAGTATTTATCTTTAAAGGATATCAGCATGACTTCCCACACTGCGCCATTAACCTCATTTTCTACTACTGAACCTTCTCTCACTGAAACTTCTACAACGGAACCTTCTACAACAGAACCTTCTACAACGGAATTTTCTATAACAGATGTTGAGCCGCTGCTTAAGATCATGGAAAAATTGCGCGATCCACAAACAGGTTGCCCGTGGGATAAAGCGCAAACCTTTCAAACCATAGTGCCTTTTACTTTAGAGGAAGCCTATGAGGTCGCCGATACCATAGAGCGTTTAGCCTGGGATGAGTTACCCGATGAACTTGGGGATTTGTTATTTCAAATCGTATTCTATTGTCAGCTTGGTAAAGAGCAGGGGTTATTTGATTTTTCGAGCGTGATTGAGAAAATCAGCGACAAGTTGACCCGCCGTCATCCTCATGTGTTTGGCGAACAAAATCCGCAAATAGGCGATAGCGCCCAAGCAATGAAAGCCAATTGGGAGGCGATTAAAGCGATTGAGCGTGAACAAAAGGCCCTGCAAGTCGCGGGTGAAACCCAAGCTGATACTGTGGTTTCTGCGTTAGACAATATTCCGCGTACCCAACCTGCGCTGTCGCGCTCAATTAAAATTCAGCAAAGGGTGGCACGAGTCGGGTTTGATTGGGCCGAGCTTGAGCCCGTGGTTGCTAAAATCCACGAAGAAATCGATGAAGTCTTGCATGAAGTGAATCAACCCGAGCAAGATCAAGCGAAAGTGCAGTCCGAAATGGGCGACTTGCTGTTTGCCGTGGTGAATTTAGCTCGACATCTTAAGGTCGATCCAGAACAAGCGTTGCGCCAAGCCAATCTTAAATTTGAACGCCGTTTTCGCGGTGTAGAACAGTTGGCGAGTGACAGCGGTAAAAGCATGGAAGAGCACACATTAATGGAGCTCGATGCCTATTGGGACCAAGTAAAAGCGACAGAGACGAGATAAACGGCAAATTATCCCGATTGGTGTTTGTCGAATCGCGCCGCCTTTGGTATACTACTGCCCCGTCCTAGTGCTTTCTTACAAGCACGTATTTTCAAACTCATTTTCTCAGGTTCAGCATGACTACAAGGTATATCTTCGTTACTGGTGGCGTTGTTTCATCACTAGGTAAAGGCATTGCAGCAGCATCATTAGCTGCAATTTTAGAGGCCCGCGGTCTCAATGTAACCATCATGAAACTGGACCCTTACATTAACGTTGATCCGGGTACCATGAGCCCAACCCAACATGGCGAAGTATTTGTTACTGAAGACGGTGCAGAAACAGATCTCGACTTGGGTCACTACGAGCGTTTCATTCGTACTAAGATGAATCGTCGTAACAACTTCACTACCGGTCGTATTTACGAAGAAGTATTACGTAAAGAACGTCGTGGCGATTATTTGGGCGCAACCATTCAGGTTATCCCACACATTACTAATGCGATTAAAGAAAAAGTATTAGCAGGTGGCGAAGGCCATGATGTGGCTATCGTCGAAATCGGTGGTACTGTGGGTGATATCGAATCCTTGCCGTTCCTAGAGTCTATCCGTCAGCTCGGTGTTGAGCTGGGTCGTGATCGTACTCTGTTCATGCATTTAACCTTAGTGCCTTTCTTAGGTGCTGCAGGCGAAGTGAAAACTAAGCCAACTCAACACTCAGTGAAAGAGCTGCGTTCTATCGGTATTGCACCAGATGTGCTGGTTTGCCGTGGTGATCGTGCGATTCCTGCGAATGAAAAAGCCAAAATTTCGCTGTTCTGTAACGTCGAAGAGCGTGCGGTTATTTCATTAAAAGATGTTGATAGTATTTATAAAATCCCAGCTTTGTTACGTTCACAAGGTTTGGATGACTTAGTGGTTAAGCGTTTCGGTTTAGAATGCCGTGAAGCGGATCTGTCTGAGTGGGAAAATGTTATTTATCAAGAAGCTAATCCAAACGGCGAAGTCGTTATTGGTATGGTGGGTAAATACATTGAACTGCCAGATGCCTATAAGTCAGTCAACGAAGCATTAAAACACGCAGGCCTTAAAAACCGCGTATCAGTGACCATCAAGTATATTGATTCACAAACCGTAGAAGCTAAAGGCGAAGAAGTCTTACAGGGCTTAGACGGTATCTTAGTACCAGGCGGTTTTGGCGAGCGTGGTGTTGAAGGTAAGATACTGGCGGCAAAATTTGCCCGTGAAAACAATTTACCGTATTTCGGTATTTGTTTAGGTATGCAAGTTGCTCTGATTGAATTTGCGCGTAATGTTGCAGGTATGGCTGATGCACATTCAACTGAATTCAATAAAGAAACACCGTTCCCAGTGGTGGGTTTGATCACTGAATGGATTGACGAAGAAGGTAATGTTGAGCAGCGCCATGAGGCGTCTGACTTAGGTGGCACTATGCGTTTAGGCGCTCAATTGTGTCATTTACTCGAGGGTTCAAAAGCGGCTCAAGCCTACAAAGGCAACAGCTGTGTAGAACGTCACCGTCACCGTTACGAAGTGAACAACAAATACAGAGAGCGTTTAGAGCAAGCTGGCATGATCTTCAGCGGTTTGTCTTCTGATCGTAAACTGGTGGAAATGATCGAATTAAAAGATCACCCATGGTTTGTTGCAGGTCAATTCCATCCTGAATTCACCTCAACTCCGCGCGATGGTCACCCATTGTTCGAAGGGTTTATTGCTGCGGCAAGTGCGCATCAAAAACGTGATCTGAAGTAAGAATATTTGAGGCCGGACCCGCGACAGTGGGGCCGGCCTTTTGCTACACTCGTCGCGACTTGAAACATAAGAATTTAATACTTCTGGGTATAAACAGCATGCGTATCCGTTGCATCTGTATGGACGCAAACCGTAAATGGAATTTTGTTATTTTCCGCGGTATGTGACTTCCATTTATTCCCATAGGTATTGGTTTTTTCTTTTATCTTTAAACTTAAATCGAGGGTGTTATGGCTAAGATTATTAACGTGATTGGTCGCGAGATTATGGATTCTCGTGGTAACCCAACTGTTGAAGCCGAAGTGCATTTAGAAGGTGGTTTTGTGGGTATGGCTGCGGCGCCTTCTGGCGCATCTACCGGTAGCCGCGAAGCGTTAGAATTACGTGATGGCGATAAGAGCCGTTATTTAGGCAAAGGCGTATTAACCGCTGTTGCTAACGTAAACGGTGTCATCCGCGCTGCATTATTAGGCAAAGATGCGACGGCACAAGCTGAGCTTGATCAAATCATGATCGACTTAGATGGCACAGAAAACAAAGACAAGTTAGGCGCAAACGCGATTCTGGCTGTGTCTTTAGCGGCTGCTAAAGCAGCTGCAGCATCTAAAGGTATTCCTTTATACGCGCATATCGCTGAATTAAACGGTACACCAGGCCAATATTCTATGCCTGTGCCTATGATGAACATCTTAAACGGTGGCGAGCACGCGGATAACAACGTTGATATCCAAGAATTCATGGTGCAACCTGTTGGCGCGAAAACCTTCCGTGAAGCACTGCGCATGGGCGCTGAAATCTTCCATACGCTGAAAAAAGTATTGCACGACAAAGGTCTAAGCACTTCTGTGGGTGACGAAGGTGGTTTTGCACCTAACTTAGCGTCAAACGCTGATGCGTTAGCCATTATCAAAGAAGCGGTTGAACTGGCTGGCTACAAGTTAGGTACTGATGTCACGTTAGCGCTGGATTGCGCTGCATCTGAATTCTACAAAGACGGCAAATACGATTTAGCGGGCGAAGGCAAAGTCTTCGACTCGAACGGTTTCTCTGATTTCTTAAAATCATTGGCTGACCAATACCCAATCGTGTCTATCGAAGATGGCTTAGACGAATCAGATTGGGATGGTTGGGCTTACCAAACTCAAATCATGGGCGACAAGATCCAATTAGTGGGCGACGATTTATTCGTTACTAACACTAAAATCTTAACCCGTGGTATTGAAAATGGTATTGCTAACTCAATCCTTATCAAGTTTAACCAAATTGGTTCATTGACAGAGACTTTAGCGGCTATTCGTATGGCGAAAGAAGCGGGTTATACTGCCGTGATTTCACATCGTAGTGGTGAGACTGAAGATTCAACCATTGCTGACTTAGCCGTGGGTACTGCTGCAGGTCAAATCAAAACCGGTTCACTGTGTCGTTCTGACCGTGTCGCTAAATACAACCAATTGCTGCGCATCGAAGAGCAATTAGGTGAAAAAGCCCCATACCGTGGTTTGAAAGAGATCAAAGGTCAGGCGTAATTTAATATTTGATGTAAAAAGGCCACCACTTGGTGGCCTTTTTTGTTGTACTATCTGCTGTATATTTTTTTAATCCAAGATACTGACGCTAATTCCTCCATGAAATTTTTTGTCATTGCACTCATAGTGCTACTCGGTGTACTGCAATTCCGTCTTTGGTCGGGAGGTAATAGTCTTCCTGAATATTTCGTTCTGCAAAAACAAATTGCCGCCCAGCAAGAAGGTAACGCCAAACTCAATGAGCGTAACCAAGTGCTAAAGGAAGAAATCATCGATCTGAAAAGTGGTACAGAAGCCATCGAAGAGCGCGCACGCAACGAACTTGGCATGGTTAAAGAGGGCGAGACCTTCTATCGCGTCGTGGGTGGTGAGCGCTCGGTATCGAGTCCATCTCAGTAATATGGAGTTAGGATGACAGAGCTAGGACATTTAGATCTTGGATTAAATGAACAATCCAATCCCGATAGTCAATCTGATCTGGTAACACAAATTGAATTGCAGCGCCAAGCTGAGCATGTCACTCAAGCTGTGGTTGCCATTGTTCCCGCCGCAGGCATAGGTAGCCGTATGGGCGCCGACAGGCCTAAGCAATATCTTGAGGTGTGCGGCCAGAGTATTCTCGCTCATACCTTAGATAAGCTCTTGTCCCATCCGCACATTTCTCAAGTGATCGTCGCCTTACATTCGAACGATACTATCTTCGATACCTTGCCACAGGCCGTGCACCCAAAATTGATTACAGTATTAGGTGGCGGTGAGCGCGCTGATTCTGTGTTGGCAGCGCTGCAAATTGCGCCCGAGCACAGTTGGGCCTTAGTGCATGATGCGGCAAGACCTTGTTTAACCGCGACAGATATCGACAAGTTACTCGCATCCAGAGTGCAATTTCCCCAAGGTGCTATTTTGGCAATGCCTGTACGCGATACCATGAAGCGCGCGAATAAACAGGGTGAAATCAGTGCCACTGTGTGTCGCGATAATTTATGGCATGCATTGACGCCGCAGTTATTTCCAGCGCAGCAATTAAAAAATTACCTCAATGCGGCTCTGGCTGCAGGTGCGGTAGTCACAGATGAGGCTTCGGCGATGGAATGGGCGGGGATATCACCCGGACTCGTTTCGGGCCGTGCTGATAATATAAAAGTAACGCATCCCGACGATTTAGGGCTAGCCGAACTGTTTTTGATGCGTGCCGTTAAATAGTCATAATCAAAGTAAAATAATACGTTAGGAATATTAAATGAAAATCCGTATCGGCCATGGTTTCGATGTGCATAAATTTGGTGCGGCGCGGCCATTGATCCTTTGTGGCGTGGAAGTACCCTATGAAACAGGCCTAGTCGCACATTCAGATGGTGATGTGGTACTGCATGCGATTTCCGATGCGATCCTCGGCGCATTGGCGCTGGGTGACATAGGTAAACATTTCCCCGACACAGATGCCGCCTATAAAGGTGCTGATAGCCGCGTATTGCTGCGTCATTGCTATGCTTTAGCGAGGGCGAAAGGCTTTGTGCTGGGTAATCTTGACGTCACTATCATAGCGCAAGCCCCTAAAATGGCGCCGCACATTGAGGCAATGCGCCAAATATTGGCCGCAGATTTAACCTCGGAACTTGACGACATTAACGTCAAAGCGACCACGACTGAACAGCTAGGATTTACCGGGCGTAAAGAAGGTATTGCGGTAGAAGCCGTGGTATTGATGACCCGTAAACACGATTAACTTAAGAGTAAAAAAGTCCCATGAGCGAATTACATTATCTGTATGGCAAGCCTTTAGGTACAGCAGATCTAAGAACCCAAAATAGCGATTTTATCGTGAAAGAGATTTTGCCTTTTAGCCCGACGGGTGAAGGTGAACATCATATGCTGCATGTACGCAAAGAAGGGCTAAATACAGTACAAGTCGCTGAAATGATTGCTAAGTTCGCTAAGGTGCATCCGAAGGAGGTCACCTACGCTGGGCAAAAAGATAAAAATGCCATCACAGAACAATGGTTCGGTGTGCGTATTCCTGGTAAAGAAACGCCTGCTTGGAAGGAGCTCAATAGCGAGCGTTTGACTATATTGTCGAGCAGCCGCCACAGCAAGAAACTTCGAATCGGTGCCTTAGTCGGTAACCGCTTTATTCTTACCCTGAGAAATGTCACCCAAGTGGAAGACATTATCAGTCGTATCGAAAAGGTCGCTCAAGTGGGCGTGCCCAATTACTTTGGTGAGCAGCGCTTTGGTCACGATGGCAAAAACTTAGTGTTTGGTCGCCAAATGATGGCGGGTAAAAAAGTGAAAGACAGAAATAAGCGCAGCATGTATTTGTCTGCCGTGCGCTCAAATCTGTTTAACACTGTAGTGTCGTACCGTTTAGCCAACCATGGCACTAAGCCTTTGGCGGGTGATTGTGTGATGTTAGCGGGCAGCAAAAGCTTCTTCGTGACGCCTGAATGGGATCTCATCGTATTGAAGCGTCTGATTGAAAAAGACATTCAACTTTCTGCACCATTGTGGGGGCGCGGCATGATGTTACCCCAAGGTGAAGCTGCTGCGGTGGAAACCTTAGCCATGAGTGAGTTAGCTGACGATTGCTATGGTTTAGAGCACGCCGGATTAGAGCAAGAACGCCGTCCGTTATTGCTTGAGACCCAAGGCCTTAAATACGAACAAACCGCCGATGGCTTAGTGCTGGAGTTTGTGTTGCCTGCGGGCAGTTTTGCAACATCGTTATTGAGAGAGTTGGTTAATTATCAAGATGTTAAAGAGCAGCAATGGCAAGCGACATTGGTGCAGGAGCCTGCGCCTGAGGTAATTAACGCTAACGTAGTGGCTAACACTGATACTGTTAAGACTGAAGCAGAGTCATGATCCGTATCCTTGTTAGCAATGACGATGGGATTAATGCTTCAGGTATCAAAGCCTTATCTGAGGCTTTGGCTGAAATAGCGACTGTGCTGACTGTGGGGCCGGATCGAAATTGCTCTGGTGCGAGCAACTCATTAACCTTGACTAATCCATTAAGAATTAATAGGTTAGATAATGGCTATATTTCCGTTCACGGTACACCGACAGATTGCGTCCATTTGGCTATCCGAGAATTATGTGATGGCGAACCTGATATGGTGGTGTCTGGCATCAATGCGGGGGCAAATATGGGTGATGACACCTTATATTCGGGGACGGTTGCCGCCGCGATGGAAGGACGCTTTTTAGGTTTTCCTGCAATAGCGATTTCGCTTAATGGCCGTAAATTCGAACATTATCAATCGGCGGCTGTTTATGCTCGGCGGATAGTTCAAGGTTTGTTGGCCCAGACTTTGGCAAAAGATCAGATCTTAAATGTGAATGTGCCTGACTTGCCACTTGATCAAATTAAAGGCATCAAAGTGACTCGCCTCGGCGCTCGTCATAAGGCCGAAGGCATAGTGCGAACGCAAGATCCTGCCGGACGTGAAATCTTCTGGCTTGGTCCACCGGGACAAGAGCAGGATGCCACAGAGGGCACTGATTTTCATGCTATCGCCAATGGCTATGTTTCAATTACGCCCTTGACGGTTGATTTAACCGCCTACGGACAACTAACGGCATTGCAAAATTGGGTAGATAAAATATGACTCGAGTTGCCTTAACATCGGCGGTGAATTTAGCTAAAAAGCTTCAAGATGCGGGGATCCGTAATCAAGCCGTGTTAAAGGCGATATCGCATACGCCGCGAGAAATGTTTCTCGATAATGCGCTAGCCCATAAAGCCTATGAAAATACGGCTTTGCCAATTGGACAAGGGCAAACCATTTCGCAGCCTTATATTGTTGCCCGTATGAGCGAACTCTTACTGCACAAGATGCCACAGCGAGTGTTAGAAGTGGGGACGGGATCGGGCTATCAGGCAGCCATTTTGGCTCAATTGGTGCCTCAGCTTTGTACTATCGAACGGATCAAAGGTCTACAAATTCAAGCAAGACAGCGTTTAAAACGATTAGATTTGCATAATGTGTCGTTTAAATATGGCGATGGTTGGTTGGGATGGGCTAATCGTAGTCCGTTCGATGCCATTATGGTGACTGCGGCGGCGGCGACTATACCAGAAGCTTTATTGTCTCAGTTGGCTGATGGAGGGGTGTTAGTCTTACCTGTGGGAGAGGATACTCAACAATTGATGCGTATTACGCGCACTGCTGACCGCTTTAGTTCTGAAACCATTGAAACGGTTAAATTTGTACCTTTAATTAATGGAGAGTTAGCTTAACCTTGTGTTGTGCTACTGTGTTAAGCGAAGTGCTTGTTTTGCACAGAAGGCGTCATTTTCTCATCATAAACAGTAATACAACCTTACCAAGGAGTTTTTATTGTTGAATGCGGGTTTACTCTTAAACCTTTGCTTTATATTTCTGCTTGTAGGCTGTAGCTTTCAGGCCAGCAGACCCGCACCCGTCGAAAATATTTCCCATAGCTACTCTAAAAATAGCAAAGGCCACATTAAATCGAATTCATATAAAGTTAAAAAAGGTGACACTCTCTACTCTATTTCTTGGGCTGCAGGGAAAGACTTTTCTGAAATAGCTAAACTTAATCAATTAGATAACCCTTATACAATTTACCCTGGACAGATTTTATATTTAACTAATGCTAAATCTAGTAACCAATCAAAATCTACGACTTTAGATGGAAATATAACGGGTAATTCAGATGCTAACTCAAGTAAAAGTGATAAAAAACAATTAGATGATAAGGTTTATCAGTCTAATGCTAAGTCAAGTGACGATCTGAAAAAAACACTTGATCAGAAAGCTAAGCCCGCGTACCTTGTAACAAGTTCCCAACAAAATGTTAACCAACTAATGGTTCCACCCACCTCAACACTGCCAGCCAGTGTGAGTCAGTGGCAGTGGCCAGTAAGAGGGAAGTTAATCGGAACTTATTCTGCCAATGAGCAGGGAAATAAAGGTATTAAGATCGCGGGAAATCGGGGAGATATCATCAAAGCTGCTGCAGATGGGCGGGTGGTATACGCAGGAAGTGCTCTTAGGGGTTACGGTAATTTAGTGATTATTAAACATAGTGACGATTACCTTAGTGCTTATGCTCATACGGACAAGATCTTAGTCAAAGAAAAGCAACATGTCCTCGCAGGGCAGACTGTTGCAAAAATGGGCAATACAGGTGCCAATCGGGTAATGTTACATTTTGAAATTCGTTACCATGGACAGTCTGTAAACCCACTTACTTATTTACCTAAACAATGATTGTTTGGGGCCTTGTTGGCAAATGGAGGATAGGAAATTGCACTAATTCAGCAGTTTAATTAGGTTTGGGAGATTTGATCATGAGCCGCATAAATAGCACTGCCGCAGAAGCACTAGTAGATTTTTCCGTAGAAACCGTAGACTTTGATCTTGAAAAAGAAGAAGTTGCCACCGATCTAGTCCAAGAGCTAGGAATAGAACAACAGGTCCAAGATGACCTGCAAAAAAATCTTGATGCCACTCAACTTTATCTAGGTGAGATTGGTTTTTCCCCACTGCTTAGCGCAGAAGAAGAAGTTTACTTTTCCCGTAAGGCCTTAAAAGGTTGTGCAAAATCCCGTAATCGCATGATCGAAAGTAATTTACGTCTCGTCGTAAAAATTGCACGTCGTTACAATAACCGCGGCTTAGCACTGCTCGATCTTATCGAAGAGGGTAATTTAGGTCTAATTCGTGCCGTAGAAAAGTTTGACCCAGAAAGAGGTTTTCGTTTTTCAACCTATGCGACTTGGTGGATCAGACAGACGATTGAACGCGCTATCATGAACCAAACTCGTACTATTCGTTTGCCTATTCATGTTGTTAAAGAACTCAACGTATACTTGCGTACTGCCCGTGAGTTAGCACAAAAACTGGATCATGAACCTACAGCGGAAGAAATTGCTGAAAAACTGCAAGTTTCTAGCTCTGATGTGAGCCGCATGCTTAAGCTGAATGAAAAAATTACCTCTGTTGATACGCCTTTGGGGGGCGATAACGAGAAAGCATTATTAGATGTATTGGCCGATGATGATAGTGTTGGCCCTGACTATAAAGTGCAAGATGAAGACATCTCTAACTCGGTGGTGAAATGGCTTAACGAGTTGAACACAAAACAAAGAGAAGTATTAGCCCGTCGTTTTGGTTTGTTAGGTTATGAACCTTCTACGCTTGAAGATGTGGGGGCTGAAATTGGTTTAACCCGTGAACGTGTTCGTCAAATCCAAGTGGAAGCATTAAAACGCTTACGTGATTTATTGGGTTCTCAAGGTTTATCTGTTGAAGCTTTATTTAGAAACTAATATCTGTCTTCTGGTGCCTTTCAGAGAAGCTATCCAGAAAATGCACTTAGTGTGAGATCACGTCATAAAGTAAAACGCCCACTATAGAGTGGGCGTTGTTATTTTTAGGCTTTTATTTAGATCACCTGATGTCTAGCTCAAGCGTTTCAGCTCATAGAGCAAATCAAGCGCCTGTTTTGGCGTTAAGTTATCGGGATTAATGCTACTTAATTTAGTCAAAGCTGGATTTTCAACCGGTTCAGGTAAAGCGAGTAAGCTTTGAATGGGCGTCCTCGTTCCTTCTGGTTGATGATCGCGACTCTCCAATTGCTGCAATTTATGTTTCGCTGCTTTAATCACTTTGTTTGGCACGCCGGCAAGCGCCGCAACTTGTAAGCCGTAGCTTTTACTGGCGGCGCCTTCTTGTACTGCATGCATAAAGGCGATGGTATCATCGTGCTCTATGGCATCAAGGTGCACATTGTAAACACCTGCCATTAAGTCAGGTAATTGAGTTAGCTCAAAATAATGGGTGGCGAATAGGGTCATAGCCCCGACTTGCTGGGCTAAATATTCCGCCGCCGACCAAGCTAGCGATAAACCATCATAGGTGGATGTTCCACGGCCGATTTCATCCATTAACACTAAACTACTTGCAGTGGCATTGTGCAGGATGTTGGCAGTTTCAGTCATTTCTACCATAAAGGTTGAGCGGCCAGAGGCCAGATCGTCTGATGCGCCAATACGGGTAAAGATGCGATCAATCGGGCCAATCAGGGCGCGATCTGCTGGCACAAAACAACCAATATGGGCCATCAGCGTAATCAAGGCGACTTGACGCATATAGGTCGATTTACCGCCCATGTTGGGTCCGGTGACAATCAACATACGTCTTTGGTTGTGCAAGGTCACTGGGTTAGCGATAAACGGCGTTTGGCTAACACGCTCCACCACTGGGTGGCGACCAGCCTCTATCTGTACGCCGATATCTTGGCTCAGCTCTGGACAAGTATAGCCTAAGGTCTCGGCACGCTCGGCAAAGTTACTCAGTACATCAAGTTCAGCCGCAGCTCTAGCAAAGGCTTGTAACTCATGCAATTTGGGCAGAATAAGATCGAACAACTGTTCCCATAACTGCTTTTCGAGTGCCAGCGCTTTACCTTGGCTCGAGAGGACTTTTTCTTCGTATTCCTTAAGTTCAGGCGTGATATAACGCTCCATATTCTTAAGGGTTTGGCGTCGTTGATAATTGAGCGGTACTTGTGAGGATTGCAGGCGGCTTACTTCGATGTAATAGCCGTGTACGCGGTTATAGCCGACTTTAAGTGTATTGATGCCAGTTCGTTCTTTTTCTCTGGCTTCAAGTTGTACTAAGTAATCACTCGCTCCTTCGCTCAGACCGCGCCATTCATCTAGTTCGCTGTTGTAGCCTTCACGGATCACCCCGCCATCGCGGATAAGCATAGGTGGATTATCGACTATCGCGCGCTCAAGTAGGGCTTGCTCAGCGGGGAACTCACCTAAGTGTTGACGCAATTGAGTCGTGTGTGGCGCGCTCAGTGTACTTAAACTCTGTTGTAATTCAGGCAATAAGCCCAGTGCTTGACGTAAACGTGCAAAGTCTCTTGGGCGAGCGGTACGCAGCGCGAGTCTTGCCATGATACGTTCGATATCGCCAAGTGCCTTTAACTGCTCATGCAAACCTTCGTGGGCTGCGGTATCGAGGAGTTCAGTCACCGCCTGTTGGCGCGCCTTAATTTGCTTAGGATCTCGCAGAGGCTGATGGATCCAGCGTTGTAACATACGGCTGCCCATAGGCGTTGCCGTGTTATCTAATACTGCGGCTAAGGTATTATCGCGGCCACCGGCAAGGTTTTGAGTGAGTTCTAGATTTCGGCGAGTTGCCGCATCGAGTACTATGCTATCGGTTTGATTGAAGCGGATAATGGCATTGATATGGGGCAGTGCCGTGCGCTGTGTGTCTTTGACATATTGCATCAAGCAACCCGCAGCTTGCAGTGATAAACGTGCATCTGCGATACCAAAACCATGTAAGTCTTTAGTGCCGAACTGGGCCAGTAGTAACTTGATACTCGTATCGTAATCAAATTCCCACTCGGGGCGACGGCGTTTGCCTTTAAAACCGTTAAGTAGACCTAGTTCGCCAAAGTCTTCACTGTAGAGAATTTCAACGGGATTAGTGCGTTGCAATTCTGCTTCTAATGACTCTCGTGTGTCGAGCTCTGCAATCACAAAACGTCCGGATGAAACATCTAATGTGGCATAACCAAAACCAACTTTACCTTGATAAACCGCGGCTAACAGATTGTCTTGGCGTTCCTGCAGCAACGCTTCGTCGGTTAAAGTGCCTGGCGTGACAATTCGTACCACTTTACGTTCTACTGGCCCTTTAGATGTCGCGGGATCGCCAATCTGTTCGCAAATCGCAACTGATTGACCAATTTGAACTAATTTTGCAAGATAGCCTTCCACAGCATGGTAAGGAAGCCCCGCCATCGGAATAGGATCGCCACCACTTTTACCGCGCGCAGTGAGTGAAATGCCTAACAGCTCAGAAGCGCGTTTAGCATCGTCATAAAACAACTCGTAGAAGTCACCCATGCGATAAAACAGCAACATATCGTGATGTTCTGCTTTCATCGTCAAGTACTGACGCATCATAGGAGTATGTTTTTCTAAATCATCGGTATCAATTACATTCATTAAATCGTTATCGTCCGTTGTGACTGCCTAAAGGCGATACAGTTTGTGTGGTTAAGGGTGATTAAGCGCTATGGAAGCGGAAGACTGCTGTACAATTTTCAGCTAAAAAGACCACGCAAAATTTGTTGCGCCAATCTTAGCAATAATTTAGCGAAAATTGAGCCCTTAACGATGGATATTGATCAAAGGGAGCTATTATCTGATTTGATATTCGCTAAAACCTTGGTCATATTAAAAATCCTATCAGCTAAAAATAATTCAGTCACAGGTCTTGATACTGTATGATTGTACAGTATACTAGTCAGCAGAATTAAGACAAAAAGCGCGGCTTTTTGAATTACCCGTTTGTAAATTGAATATCACTTTTGACAGCTTAATGCTTGTCTTGATGAGGGAACAGGAATGAAGGTCGATCCAAATAAAGAGAAAGCACTTGCTGCGGTATTGATCCAAATTGAGAAACAATTTGGTAAAGGCTCCATCATGAAGCTGGGCGAAGATCGCTCTATGGATGTTGAGACCATTTCTACCGGTTCTCTGTCTCTGGACGTTGCTTTAGGTGCTGGCGGTTTGCCAATGGGTCGTATCGTTGAGATCTATGGTCCTGAATCATCAGGTAAAACAACACTGACTTTAGAAGTGATTGCGGCAGCGCAACGTGAAGGCAAAACCTGTGCCTTTATCGATGCAGAGCATGCACTAGACCCTATTTATGCTAAAAAATTGGGCGTAGATATTGATAACCTGCTGTGTTCACAACCGGATACCGGCGAGCAAGCGCTTGAGATTTGTGATGCTTTAACTCGTTCAGGCGCTGTTGACGTTATCGTAGTCGACTCAGTGGCGGCATTAACGCCTAAAGCTGAAATCGAAGGCGAAATTGGTGATTCTCACATGGGCCTAGCGGCGCGTATGATGAGCCAAGCTATGCGTAAACTTGCGGGTAACTTAAAGCAATCTAACACCTTACTTATCTTCATCAACCAAATTCGGATGAAGATTGGTGTGATGTTCGGTAACCCAGAAACTACAACCGGTGGTAATGCGCTGAAGTTTTATGCTTCTGTTCGCCTAGACATTCGCCGCACTGGTGCCATTAAAGACGGCGATGAAGTGGTCGGTAACGAAACTCGCGTTAAAGTGGTGAAAAACAAGGTTGCAGCGCCGTTTAAGCAGGCTGAGTTCCAAATCCTTTATGGCCAAGGTATTAACCGTACTGGTGAGTTAGTAGACTTAGGCGTAGCCCATAAGTTGATTGAAAAAGCGGGCGCTTGGTACAGCTATAAAGGTGATAAAATCGGCCAAGGTCGTGCTAATGCTGGCAAATATCTGACTGAAAACCCAGCTATTGCGGCTGAAATTGACAAGACGCTACGTGAGTTGCTTTTGAGTAATCCGAGTGCCTTGGCTGCCAAAGCTGATGATAGTACTGAGGACAATATTGATTTAGAGACAGGCGAAGTATTCTGAGTCAGTCAGCCCATCAAATTGCGGTCGCGCTGTTAGCGCGCCGCGATTATTCCCGTTTACAAATCCGCGATAAATTGCTCGAAAAAGGTTTCGAACTTAACGATATCGAACCTGTACTCGATGCTTGCGAATCCTCCGGTTTTATTAATGATGCTCGTTATGCCGAACTGTTGGTGCGAAGCCACATCAGTCGAGGCCACGGTGCAATACGCATCCGCCAAGCAATCGCACAGAAAGGCTTATCTAAAGACTGTATTGAAGCCGCTTTGGTTAATTGTGATTGTGACTGGTTTGAGCTAGCAAAAGATAAAGCCACCAAAAAATACGGCATTCCCCGTGTGACAGAAGTGAAGGGCTCTAAAGCTCGGGATCTCATCGCAAAGGAAAAGGCCAAACGAGTGCGTTTTTTAATGGGCCAAGGCTTTAGCTACGATCAAATCACTTACGCACTAGATTCAGATCCCAATGATCTCGATGAAAATTATTAAATTTGGAGCTAAGACTGTAAAAGCTCATCTAAATATCATCAATGGGTATTGTCCATTTCGTACTTCACATTAGACTCACTAGCTTAAATATTGTCCGTGCCGCGATAAACTTACGCCGTCTTTATTTGTGCTTTATCCTGTCGTTTTGCTTCTAGTGACTCTGGTGTGGGCGATTCACGCTAAAATATTAAATTCCTGATGTGTATATCACCAATCAAGACTGGTCGTCCTTCCTTAGTCTGCTTATAATGCTTGGCAAATAGAAATACGGCTAGCCTAAGGCGTAGCTGGTAATGCTTACCCAATTCAGGATGATTTCATGTATCAAACTACAGCAGAGCTCAGAAGCGCTTTCCTCGAATTTTTCCGCAGCAATGGTCATCAAGTTGTGGACAGTAGTTCATTAGTGCCAGGCAACGATCCCACACTTTTATTTACCAATGCAGGCATGAACCAGTTCAAGGACGTGTTTCTTGGCATGGACAAACGCAATTATACGCGTGCGACCACTGCTCAACGTTGTGTACGCGCTGGTGGTAAACATAACGATTTGGATAACGTTGGCTACACAGCACGTCATCACACCTTTTTCGAAATGCTAGGTAACTTCAGTTTTGGAGATTATTTCAAAGAAGAAGCGATTCGTTTGGGCTGGACTTTTTTAACTGAAACGTTAAAGCTGCCGAAGGAACGTCTGTGCGTCACTATTTATCAGACAGATGATGAAGCCTTTGAAATCTGGAATAAAAAAATTGGTGTCGCTGCCGAGAACATCATACGTATCGGTGACAATAAAGGTGCTGCATTTGCGTCAGATAACTTCTGGCAAATGGGTGATACCGGTCCTTGTGGTCCATGTACTGAGATTTTTTATGATCATGGTGATCATATTTGGGGCGGACGTCCTGGCAGTCCTGAAGAAGATGGTGATCGTTTCATCGAAATCTGGAACATCGTTTTCATGCAGTACAACCGTCAAGCATCGGGTGAAATGTTACCTTTGCCTAAGCCCTCGGTTGATACAGGCATGGGGATTGAGCGTATTGCTGCGATTATGCAGGGCGTACATTCTAACTACGAAATCGATATTTTCCGTACTTTGATTGCTAAAGCCGCAGAGGTCATTGGTGTTAGTGACTTATCTGAAAAGTCGCTGCGAGTCATTGCCGATCATATCCGTTCATGTGCATTTTTAATTGCCGATGGCGTTATGCCGTCGAACGAAGGCCGTGGTTATGTGCTGCGCCGTATTATTCGCCGCGCTGTTCGCCATGGTAACAAGTTAGGTGCGACCGAAGCTTTCTTCTACAAGCTGGTTCCGTCTTTGATTGCGGTGATGGGCGATGCAGCAAAAGGGTTAGCTGAGACTCAAGCGATTGTTGAAAAGGCACTGAAAGCGGAAGAAGAGCAATTTGCCCGTACGCTTGAACGTGGTTTAGGTATTTTAGATACGGCCTTAAACGAGTTGAAAGGTGACACCTTAGACGGCGAAACCGTATTTAAGCTGTATGACACCTATGGCTTCCCAATGGATTTGACTGCTGATGTCTGCCGTGAGCGCAACATCATTGTCGATGAAGCAGGTTTTGAAGTCGCCATGGCTGAGCAACGTAGCCGCGCACAAGCTGCCGGTAACTTTGGTGCAGATTATAACGCTGCGCTGAAAATTGATGCTGAAACTGCATTTAGTGGTTACACCGAATTAGCGGGTCAAGCTAAGGTCACCGCGATTTATCAAAATGGTGAGTCAGTGACGGCGATCAAAGCGGGTGATGAAGCCGTTGTCGTGCTCGATGTAACACCTTTCTACGCTGAATCTGGCGGTCAAGTAGGCGATAAAGGCCAATTGGTTGCAAACGGTATTGAGTTTACGGTAAACGATACGCAAAAGTATGGTCAAGCAACGGGCCATCAAGGTGTTTTGGCTACAGGTAGCTTGAGCGTTGGCCAAGTTATTGAAGCGAAAGTGGACAAAAAACTGCGTCACCGTACTCAGTTAAACCATTCTGTTACGCATTTACTGCATGCCGCGCTGCGTCAGGTGCTCGGTACTCATGTTTCGCAAAAAGGTTCTTTGGTTGATCCTGAGCGTTTACGTTTTGACTTCTCCCATTTCGAAGGCGTAAAAGCTGCTGAATTAAAAGAAGTTGAAGAATTAGTTAACACTCAAATTCGTCGTAACCATGAGCTGAAAACCGCTGAAATGGGCATAGATGAAGCTAAAGAGAAAGGCGCTATGGCACTCTTTGGTGAGAAATATGATTCACAAGTGCGAGTTGTGACTATGGGCGATTTCTCTATCGAATTGTGTGGCGGCACCCATGTGGGTCGCACTGGCGATATCGGCTTATTCAAAATCACCTCTGAAGCAGGTATTGCTGCGGGTGTACGTCGCATCGAAGCCGTGACTGGTGCTGCAGCTATGGCTTATGTGGCGCAGCAACAAGCTGAACTGGAAGAAGCCGCTGCCTTATTGAAAGGTGATGCCAACTCAGTGGTGGCTAAGTTAAAAGCGCAGCTCGATAAGATGAAGCAACTCGAAAAAGAAATGGCGCAGCTGAAAGATAAGTTAGCGGCCGCAGCGAGTGCAGACTTAGTGGGCGATGCCGTTGTAGTTAATGGCGTTAACGTACTGATCAAAAAATTAGACGGCGTTGAGGCAAGTTCATTACGCGGCTTGCAAGATGAATTAAAACAGAAATTGAAATCGGCCATTATCGTGCTTGGTACAGCGCAGGAAGGGAAAGTTAACCTGATCGCGGGTGTGAGTAACGATCTGATCGGTAAAGTCAAAGCGGGTGAGCTAGTCGCTATGGTCGCTGCACAAGTGGGCGGTAAAGGCGGTGGTCGTCCTGATATGGCTCAAGCGGGCGGTAGCCAGCCAGAAAATCTGGATGCGGCATTGGCTCAAGTATTACCTTGGATTACTGAGCGTCTAGCTTAAGAGGTTGCTGTGCCCCAAAAACGAAAGCTTAGTGGTAGCAAGCTTTTTGTGAAAAAGTTCGGCGGTACTTCGGTGGGTTCTATTGAACGTATCGAAGCGGTCGCTGAGCAGATTACAAAGTCAGCTCACAATGGTGAGCAGCAAGTTTTAGTCTTATCCGCGATGGCGGGTGAGACGAATCGCCTGTTTGCACTTGCAGCACAAATTAATCCGCGCGCCTCGGCGCGCGAGTTAGACATGCTAGTATCGACGGGTGAGCAAGTGAGTATTGCTTTGATGTCGATGGCGCTACAACGTCGCGGCATAAAAGCAAAATCCCTTACGGGCGATCAAGTGCAAATTCATACAAATAGTCAATTTGGCCGCGCCAGCATTGAGCGAGTTGATACTGAATATTTGCAGTCTTTGCTTGCCGATGGTGTTGTGCCGATCGTTGCAGGGTTTCAGGGCATCGATCCTCAAGGCGAAGTGACCACCTTAGGACGCGGTGGTTCAGATACCACAGCAGTAGCCTTAGCGGCAGCGTTAGAAGCCGATGAATGCCAGATTTTTACCGATGTGGCTGGGGTATTTACCACAGATCCTAATATTGATAGCAGTGCACGTCGCCTCGATGTGATTGGGTTTGATGTGATGCTCGAAATGGCAAAGCTCGGCGCTAAAGTATTGCATCCCGATTCTGTTGAATACGCCGAGCGTTTTCGCGTACCGCTGCGAGTATTGTCGAGCTTTGAAGCTGGGCAGGGGACGTTAATCCAATTTGGCGACGAGTCGGAATTAACGATTGCCTCGTTAGTGCAAGGTATCGCGATTAATAAGGCACTGGCAACGCTGACGATTGAAGGGCTGTTTACCACCAGTGAACGCTATCAAGCGTTGTTAGGCTGCTTAACTCGATTGGAAATCGATGTGGAATTTATTTCTCCATTGAGGATCCATGAGGATGATCCTTCGGGTCGCGTCAGTTTTATGCTCGCTGAGGCTAAGGTCGATACTCTACTTAATGAGCTCGAAGGCTTAAGTGAAAGCCTCGCACTCGGGCCATTGATTATCGAACGTCAACGTGCAAAAGTATCTTTAGTTGGCAAAGGTTTACAGGCAAAAATGGGATTATTGACTAAGATGTTAGAAGTCTTGGGTAATGAAACTATTCATGCTAAGTTACTCACGACGTCAGAGAGTAAATTATCAACCGTTATCGATGAAAGGGACTTACACAAGGCGGTTCGGGCGTTACATCACGCTTTCGAGCTAAATAAGGTGTAATTAAATAACCGTTTGAGTATTGAATACTATTAATTTGTACTAAGCTGACCTTATAATAAGCCCATCTACCGGATGAGTGCCGTGTGTAAGCTGAATTAAGAAATAAAGGAGCTATCGAATGCTGATTTTGACTCGTCGTGTTGGCGAAACACTGATGATTGGTGATGAAGTCACAGTTACAGTGCTAGGGGTAAAAGGCAATCAAGTGCGTATTGGTGTGAATGCACCAAAAGAGGTTTCTGTTCATCGCGAAGAAATCTACCAACGCATTCAATCTGAAAAATCAGGTACACCATCGGAAGGTGGTAACTTTTAGTACCTTGTTTTGGCAAGCGTACTACGGCAACAGAAGAGTCAGTTTTTTAACTGGCTTTTTTATTTTTTAGACCGAAAGATTGGCGTAAATCAATACATTGGCTTGATATAACAGCAATGTGATTAAAAACAGTTCAAATGGAATCTGTTTCGGAAAAAGGGTTTGACTTATTTTCGTCAAACAGTAATATGTGCGCCAAGAAAACGGAGAGGTGGCCGAGTGGCCGAAGGCGCTCCCCTGCTAAGGGAGTATGGGCTTTAACTCCCATCGAGGGTTCGAATCCCTCCTTCTCCGCCATTTCTTAAAGATAGAAAACAGTGCGCGTGTAGCTCAGCTGGATAGAGTACCTGGCTACGAACCAGGCGGTCGGAGGTTCGACTCCTTCCACGCGCACCATTTTTTATTAGTGTTTGATGTAAAAGTAAATTCAGATACAAGTCGCGCGTGTAGCTCAGCTGGATAGAGTACCTGGCTACGAACCAGGCGGTCGGAGGTTCGACTCCTTCCACGCGCACCATCTCTGCATTAGTTAATCTTTAACTCATCAGTTTTGAATTTCATAAGAAATTTTGTAGATAATTGCTTATAGCAAAGAGTTAAAATGCGCGTGTAGCTCAGCTGGATAGAGTACCTGGCTACGAACCAGGCGGTCGGAGGTTCGACTCCTTCCACGCGCACCAATTTAGATTAATATGATTTAAATCATATTAATGTTTTACCGTTTGACATGCGCGTGTAGCTCAGCTGGATAGAGTACCTGGCTACGAACCAGGCGGTCGGAGGTTCGACTCCTTCCACGCGCACCAATTTAAATTAATATGATTTAGGTCGTATTAGTGTTTTACCGTTTAACATGCGCGTGTAGCTCAGCTGGATAGAGTACCTGGCTACGAACCAGGCGGTCGGAGGTTCGACTCCTTCCACGCGCACCAATATAGTTAACAAGATACGTCTTGTTGATTTAAAGCGTTAAACGCGGAGAGGTGGCCGAGTGGCCGAAGGCGCTCCCCTGCTAAGGGAGTATGGGCTTTAACTCCCATCGAGGGTTCGAATCCCTCCTTCTCCGCCATTCTATTCTCTTAGTCGAGGGGAATAGAATAAAGTTGCGAGATAAAAGTGCTCATCCTAGACTCAATCTTGATTGGATCTTAGAAGTACAAAAACGAGTTTGCGCGTGTAGCTCAGCTGGATAGAGTACCTGGCTACGAACCAGGCGGTCGGAGGTTCGACTCCTTCCACGCGCACCATATAGATAAGCCCTGCAAGCAACTGCAGGGCTTTTTTATTTTTAGTCTGTAGTGGTTTAACTCATTATATTTTTACCCGCTTAGGTTTAACCTTAACTTTGCATCATCATCTTTTGCTTTACCTTAGCTATCTTCGGTGTCGCTATCTTTAGCCATTTCGTTTTAAACACTTCTCTTTCTTAGGTTCAACTCACTGAAGAATCTGCTTTTGCCTGTGTTGAGAGTCTATGACGACATTGGATACCCATGTCAGTCTCTCAGTGCTGTCTCTAGAGGTATTAGCTGTTCTTTAGTCTACATGTGTGGTGTTTACTTATGTCGGCAGTGATGGGCTACGTGTGAGCTCGTGAGCGATAGACCACGGGGAGTGATGAGGATGAATGGTGAGGTGGTTTCAATGCGGTGTAGTAAGTTAAAGGGCAGTGTTTAGAATTGACTCGGGTTAAAGGCGGCATCTGGCTCAAAAGCGTAGATTAAGGCTCATAGTTGCTCAAAGATTGCAGCGATATAGATACAAGAAGGGCAGCCAAGTGGCAGCCCTTCATTCAGTTAGAACTAATCATAACAAGTGAATCAGAGTAAATGAGAAGCTTAAGCTTCTAACTTAGCAAACTCAGATTTTTGTTCATTGAGTTTGTCCATATCTCGCTTGAGATCGGCCATCTTGGCGCGCTCTTTGTCGATAACGTCGGCAGGGGCTTTTGCCACGAAGCCTTGGTTCGACAATTTGCCTTCGATGCGAGCTATCTCTTGGCCGAGCTTTTCAAGCTGTTTGTCGATACGGGCCATTTCGGCGGCGACATCGATCAAGCCTGCCATAGGGATCAGCAGCTCCATTTCGCCAATCAAACCTGTGGTCGACATAGGCGCAGTTTCGCCATCGGCTAAAATGGTCATGCTTTCTAAGCGGGCAAGCGTAGTGAAGAAGGTTTGGTTTGCTTCTACACGGGCTTTATCCTGCGCGCTAACACCACGAAGTAGGGCATTTAGCGGTTTAGATGGGGCAATGTTCAGTTCGGCACGAATGTTACGCACCGCGACGATTACTTGCTTAACCCATTCTAAATCGGCCATTGCTGCGCTATCGACTTTAGCGGCATCAAATGTTGGGAACGGTGCCAGCATAATGGTATCACCAGCGACACCGGCTAACGGTTTAACGCGCTGCCAAATGGTTTCAGTGATATACGGCATCATAGGGTGCATCAGGCGTTGCATCGCTTCGAGCACTGTCACTAAGGTGTGACGGGTGCCGCGCATTTGCGTTTCACTGCCGTTTTGCAATACCGGTTTGGTTAACTCTAAGTACCAGTCACAGAACTGGTTCCAAGTGAACTCATACAGGGTATTGGCCGCTAAGTCGAAACGGTAGGCTGTCATGTGATCGTCAAAGGTCTTAACGGTTTGATTGAACAAGCCAATAATCCAGCGATCGGCCAACGACAGCTCCATCTCGCCGCCTTTGTGCTCTGGTGAGCCTGGGCCGCAATCTTGATCTTCTGTGTTCATCAGCACGTAGCGTGAGGCGTTCCATAACTTGTTACAGAAGCTACGGTAACCGTCTAAGCGATTCATATCCCAGTTGATGTCACGACCCGTTGATGCCATTGCCGCAAGCGTAAAGCGCAGTGCATCAGTGCCGTGGGCTTCTATACCGTCAGCAAACTCTTTGCGAGTGCTCTTTTCAATCTTGGCGGCCAGTTGTGGCTGCATCATATTACCGGTACGTTTTTCAACGAGATCTTCAAGGCCGATACCGTCGATCATGTCTAATGGATCGAGTACGTTGCCCTTTGATTTTGACATCTTGTTACCCGCTTCATCGCGGATAAGACCGGTTACGTAGACGGTTTTGAACGGGACTTGTGGTTTACCGTCTTCATCTTTGATGAAGTGCATGGTCATCATGATCATACGGGCAACCCAGAAGAAGATGATGTCAAAACCTGTCACCAACACGTCGGTTGGGTGGAAGGTTTTTAAATCTTCTAAATTGTCAGGCCAACCTAAGGTCGAGAAAGTCCACAGGGCTGAGCTGAACCAAGTGTCCAGTACGTCTTCGTCTTGGCGTAATGTCATTGAGTCGGCAATATTGTGCTTAGCACGTACCTCGGCTTCGTTGCGGCCGACATAGACTTTGCCGTTTTCGTCGTACCAAGCTGGGATACGGTGACCCCACCACAATTGACGTGAAATACACCAGTCTTGAATGTCACGCATCCACGAGAAGTACATGTTCTCGTATTGCTGCGGCACAAACTTGATGCTGCCATTTTCGACGGCTTCGATAGCGGTTTTCGCCATTGGCGCAACAGCCACATACCATTGGTCGGTCAGCATTGGCTCGATAACCACACCGGAGCGATCGCCGTAAGGCACTTTCAAGGCGTGAGGCGCGATTTTTTCGAGCAGACCTAAGGTGTCAAATT
The DNA here is from genome assembly GCF_025654545.1 of Shewanella sp. SM20. Classification (NCBI taxonomy): domain Bacteria; kingdom Pseudomonadati; phylum Pseudomonadota; class Gammaproteobacteria; order Alteromonadales; family Shewanellaceae; genus Shewanella; species Shewanella sp. SM20. Next base: position 205,509 of record NZ_JAKKRK010000001.1, read on the forward strand.
CAGCGACAATAGCATCGCGCGCTTTAAAACGGTCAAGTCCGGCAAAACGTTCAGGCAGGCTGCCATCGAGCGTTTTGTTGAAAGTACCGTCAGAGTTCACCACTTCGGCGCTTGCACGAATGGCGGCATCTAAGGTCAGTACGTTGAACATTGGGAGGTTGTGACGTTTACCGACTTCATAGTCGTTAAAGTCATGGGCAGGGGTGATCTTCACACACCCTGTACCAAAGGCCATGTCGACGTAATCGTCGGCCACGATAGGAATGCGGCGGTTAACAATCGGCAATAGAATAAACTTACCGACTAGCGCTTGATAGCGTTCATCATCGGGATGCACTGCAACTGCACTATCGCCGAGCATAGTTTCTGGACGCGTGGTAGCGACTTCTAAATAGTCTTTACCATCGGCCGTCAGTTCACCGTCGGCCAGTGGATAACGCAGATGCCACATGTGGCCCTGTTTTTCTTTGCTTTCCACTTCTAAATCAGAGATAGCTGTGTGCAGCTTTGGATCCCAGTTGACCAAACGCTTACCGCGATAAATCAACTCGTCTTCGTACAGACGTACAAACACTTCTTGCACGGCCTTAGATAAGCCTTCGTCCATAGTGAAACGCTCGCGGTCCCAATCAACAGAAGCGCCCATACGACGTAGCTGCTTAGTGATAGTGCCGCCCGATTGCGCTTTCCATTCCCACACTTTATCCATAAAGGCATCGCGACCTAGGTCATGGCGATTTTTGCCTTCTTCGGCTTCAAGCTTGCGCTCAACCAACATTTGGGTGGCGATACCCGCGTGGTCGGTACCGACTTGCCATAGGGTATTTTTGCCTTTCATCCGTTGATAACGGGTCAAGGTATCCATGATGGTGTCTTGGAAGGCGTGGCCCATGTGCAAGCTGCCCGTCACGTTAGGTGGCGGGATCATGATGCAATAATTGCCTTTGGATTCATCGCCGTGTGGCTTGAAGTAACCTTGCTCTTCCCAGTTTTGGTAAAGCGTTTGCTCGATGGACTGCGGATCGTATGTTTTTTCCATGGGAACGTGTCTGTCTCAAACTAATTAAGTGGATGTGTTGCTAAGTCTTGGGTCTGTAAATTGACCCCTAAGCCGCGATACTGTCGATAACGTTCGCGAGCGACCGCTTTATGCTGATCGTCATTGGCAACAAAATCGATAATGTGGCCAAAGTTTACCGCAAATGGGGGCGCTTGGTCTGCAAGATTAATCAGAACTTGGCGACTTTTGTTGGCGCCGAGGCGATCAAAACCAATTTCTACCGGCGATCCCGTCATCGGGCCTTCACCTTTGAGGTTATGAGGTACAAAGGCACTTGGCTCAAACTGCCATAAAAGTTCATCAATTGCATGGGCTTGCTGTTTATCTTGGCAATGGATATAGACCCATTGTTGCTTCACAAAAGCCTGCTGCGCCAGTTGGCATGCCAGAAGATGCATCTCGCAAAGTGCAGGGTTCGCATTCGCGGTTGCAACAGGTGAATCAGCCTTGGCTTTGGCAGGCGATGCTACTGGCGGCATAAGATAAAACAGCACTTGAGTCATGATTTCAATGCCTTGCTTCACTTGTTTTAGTGGCGAACGAAAGCAGCAGTTTACACTAAAAGTCAGTATGGGTTAATGCTTAGGGCAAACCTTACGGTGAGGTTTTATCTATCACTGTCTGGCGGGACTTAATGGGATGCTTTCAAACCGTTGGAGATGAAGAGGGTAGAACTATAACTCTTTGAAAAATGATTCTAAAACCATTAGTTGTTCAGTTTTTTTATTTTCTTAATTTATTCAGGAAATCGATTTTCTGATTAAATTAAGAAAATAAAAAAGGCGAAGATAAAAATCTTCGCCTTTCATTTATCGAGCCTTTAACACATTAAGGCCGGATAGTCGGTTATTCGCCGAGTTCAACGCCAGCACGATTGATCAGGAACTGAGTCAATAGTGGCACTGGACGACCCGTAGAACCTTTGTTAGCACCGCTATTCCAAGCTGTGCCTGCAACGTCTAAGTGAGCCCAGTTGTACTTTTTAGCAAAGCGCGAAAGGAAACATGCTGCTGTGATAGCTCCTGCAGGACGGCCACCTAAGTTGGTCATGTCAGCAAACGGGCTGTCGAGCATATCTTGATACTCATCCCACAATGGCATGCGCCATGCGCGGTCACCACTTTGCTCACCGGCACTTAATAGCTCGTGTGCCAGAGGGTTATGCGATGAGAACAGACCCGATGCGTGTTTACCAAGGGCAATCACACACGCGCCAGTCAGGGTTGCAGTATCGATAACCAATTCAGGATCGAAACGCTCAACATAGGTTAATACGTCACATAGGACTAGACGGCCTTCCGCATCGGTATTTAACACTTCAACGGTTTGACCTGACATAGTGGTCAGAATGTCACCTGGACGGTAAGCATTACCCGATGGCATGTTTTCACAGCCAGCCAGAATACCCACAACGTTGATAGGTAACTTCATATCACAGATGGCTTTCATTGTGCCGATAACACCCGCTGCGCCACCCATGTCGTACTTCATTTCGTCCATGGCTTCGCCAGGCTTCAATGAAATACCACCCGAGTCGAAGGTTAACCCTTTACCGACTAATACGATTGGTTTTTCTGTGCTATCGACAGCGCCCTTGTATTCCATCACAGTCATGATGGATTCATTGGCACTGGCGCGACCGACTGCAAGGTATGAGTTCATGCCCAGTTTGGCCATTTGCTCTTCACCAATAGTGGTGACATGCAGAGTGTCGTGTATTTCAGCCATTTGGCGAGCTTGTGAAGCTAAATAGGCTGGATTACAGATGTTCGGTGGCATGTTGGCTACATCGCGACATAAATGCATGCCAGCAGATACTGCCATACCATGCTCGATGGCGCGCTCACCTAAGGTTAATTCACGGCGAGTCGGGACATTGAACACTAATTTACGCAATGGACGGCGAGTTTCACCTTTGCGGGTCTTCAAGGCATCAAAGCTATAAAGACTGCTATTAGTGGTTTCAACCGCTTGACGTACTTTCCAATACGTATCGCGTCCTTTCACGTGCAGTTCAGTTAAGAAGCAAACCGCTTCCATTGAACCCGTTTCGTTAAGGGTGTTGATTGTTTTAGTGATGATTTGTTTGTATTGGCGTTCGTCTAATTCTCGTTCTTTGCCACAACCCACTAATAATACACGTTCACTCAATACGTTAGGAACATGGTGCAGCAATAACATCTGGCCAGGTTTACCTTCCAGATCGCCGCGACGCAGTAGGTTACTGATATAACCTTCGCTAATTTTATCTAATTGCTCCGCGATACCCGACAGACGACGGGGTTCATAAACACCGACCACGATACAGGCTGAGCGTTGTTTTTCGGGGCTACCGCTCTTTACGCTAAACTCCATGAGCACTCCTAGATTCTTAAAGACAAATTTTTATATTTATTGGATAATGTCTGCTTGTCCCGAAAAGGGCCTAAGTTATTACTCCAAAGGTGATTTATTCTCGGCGCTTGAGTCACGCATTTCGTGACGTTAAGTTTACCTAGAACCCCTGAAGCTGGTCAGAAAACTATCAAAAGTAAACAGTTTACATGAAAGTTAGTCTGTTACCAGCAAAAAGATAAGTTTAGAGACCGGATCCTGCCTGTGATTGTATTTAAATACCTTATTCGAGAAGTTTTAAAGGCACAAATTGCGGTACTTTTAGTGCTGTTAACTATTTTTATTAGCCAGCATTTCGTGCGTATACTGGCCGATGCCTCCGACGGCGATTTTCCCGCCTCTTTAATCATGACTCTGATTGGGCTTAACTTGCCTTATCTGGTGATCTTAGTGCTGCCGTTAAGTTTGTTCTTGGGGATTTTACTGGCCCACGGCCGTATGTATTCCGAAAATGAAATGGTCATTCTCCACGGTGTTGGGGTCAGTGAGTGGTATGTCACCCGCGTAACGCTGATCCTCGCCGTGATCAATATGCTGTTTACTGGCTATTTATCCCTTTATGTTGCTCCTTGGGCAGAAGAACAGCAAAACCAAGTGCTCGAAAAAGCCCAGTCCGAAGCAGGTCTTGCCGCCTTAATCCAAGGGCGTTTTCAGGCGAGTCCCAATGGTCGCGCGGTATTATTTGTTGAGCGTATTGGTAAAGATAACGAGTTAGATAAAGTGTTTGTAGCCCAGTTACCTGATCCTGATGATGAAACTGGCGTGACCAATGTCGTGGTGGCTAAAGGTGGACGAGTACAGGAAGATAGTTCAGGTGCTCAACAATTGAACTTGAATGACGGTGTGCGTTATCAAGGCAGCCCGAAGGCGAAGGACTACCAAATGATCGAATTTGGTGGTTATAAAATGCAAATTAAAGAGCAGCAAGTTGATGAGCGTCGCCGAAAGTTATCTGCACTGCCCGTTGATGAACTCGTTAAAATTGAAGGTGCTGAAGCTGCGGCTGAATTCCACTGGCGTCTTGCTATCCCGCTCGCGATTCCAATTATGACCCTGATTGCTGTGCCGTTGGCGCGGGTGAATGTGCGCCAAGGTAAGTTTGCTAAGATGTTCCCAGCAGTACTTTTGTACCTTGGCTATTTTGGGCTAATGGTCGCGGGACGTAAGGCATTGCAAGATGGGATTATTCCATTGTATTTAGGTATGTGGTGGATCCATGTTTCTGCGCTCTTGATGGGGTTATTCTTGCTCGGTAAAGATAGGCCTATTTTCAGTCGTATATCGTCCTTGTTTGCCAATAAGAAGGTGGCAGCATGAAGATATTAGACCTTTATATCGCCAGAATATTGTTAAGCACTTCAGCGCTTTGTTTGCTGGTGTTGACTGGTTTGTCGGGCATCATCAAATGGGTTGATCAGCTGCGTTTAGTTGGCCGTGGCACCTACAGCATGATGGATGCTGGCATCTATGTTTTATTTTTAGTGCCACGGGATATTGAAATGTTTTTCCCTATGGCCGTCTTGCTAGGCGCTTTGATTGGTATGGGAATGTTGGCATCAAATTCCGAACTTGTGGTGATGCAAGCTTCTGGCATGTCACGTTTACAGATCACTATGTCGGCGATGAAAACTGCTGTGCCTTTGATGTTATTGGTGATGGTTTTAGGGGAGTGGGGCGCACCGATTGCTGAGCAAAAAGCGAATGAGTTACAAGCTGTTAAACTCTCTGGTGGGAGTTTAATTAAGTCCCACCGTGGAATTTGGGCAAAGGATGGTGATTTGTTCGTTAATATTGGTGAAGTTGAAAACATCAATAAACTCAGCAATATCACGCTTTATAAATTCAATAGCGAACTTAAGCTCACCAACGTAGTTCACGCAGACCGAGCGGTATTTTCCCAAGATCGCTGGCGTTTATTTGACGTTAAACGTACTGATTTAAGCTATGAAAAAGTCGTGCTTGAGTATCTTGAAGAAGACCAATGGCAGTCGAGTTTAACGCCAGATAAGCTCAGTGTGGTTTCGATTAAACCCGAGGCGTTATCTATACGTGGTCTGGTCGGTTATCTTGATTACCTTAAAACTAACAGTCAAGATCCCAGCCGTTATGAGCTTGCTTTATGGCGCAAGGTGATGCAACCCGTGACGGTCGCAGTGATGATGTTAGTGGCACTGTCGTTTGTATTTGGTCCGCTGCGGACTGTGACTATGGGTGCGCGCGTATTACTTGGGGTCGTAGCAGGTTTTAGCTTTTATATCAGTAATGAGATTTTTGGCCCCATGAGTATAGTGTATGAGCTACCTGCTTATGTGGGGGCTGTTGCGCCAAGCTTGTTGTTTACTGGCGTTGCCTTCTACTTTATCCGGCGATGATACGCAGCTTATTACTCCTTACTCCGGATTCCGTCAATTAAGAATAGTCCATAAAAATAGCCCATAAAAAACGACGCTTTTGCGTCGTTTTTTGTATTTCGGATTTACTTAAGAATAAACTTATGCCCCATGCCAGTTACGCATTTGATTGGCTTCTTTAGACAGCACGACCACTTCTGAGCGAGTCATCATATCCTGCAGTGCGCGCTTATCATCATTGATTAAAATCCATAAATTGCCAATACCGAGCAGTGACCAAATGATGCGAGCGTAGGCAGTGATCAGACTTAAGTTTTGGCCATTAGGATGTTGAATTTTAAGCCGCCAAGCGCGCATCCCTAAGGTTTGACCGCCCTTACTCCAGAATAATGCGTAGAAAGTGCCGACACACAAGGCAAGCCAGAGTTGATAAATTCCCTGATAAACTGGCGTGCCATTGAGTGCATCTGAGACATGCTCAAAGCCATTCATGCGAGCCAGTCCTGAAGCGGTGAGGCCGTAGAAAATCCCAAAGCCGATTGCGCCAGCAACCATATAGACGGCCACGGCTAACATCGAATCGTAAATTGCAGCGCCTAGACGGCGGAAGAATCCTGCGCGGGGGAAATTAGCATGTTCGGTATTGAGCATTACAGTGTCCTGTTATTGAAGTGCTTAAAGCTAATACAAAAAACAATTAATACACTAGCCTAGGCTTCAGGTTCTTCATCTCTGACAAAGTGGATATTGCTAAAACCAAAGCGGACAAACTCTACTTTCCTGAATTCTTTTTCAGCCTTAGCACCTTTACGAGATGTCATGGCGACTTGTTGTTCCATAGCCAAAAATTTGGTCAGATCTATGCCTTCGGCTTCGGCCACAGCTTCATATAAATCATGGTGTTTGTCGTAGCTAAAGGCGATAGTTTTAGTCTTACCTTTGAAGGTATAAGTGACTTGACGGGCCATGGGGGGGAGCTCTCCTGAAATAAGTCTGAAATTAATTAAATTCACTTCTAAAAATAAAATACACAGCACCTAAGATGCACAGTCCTGCCCACAGATAATCGAGCTTCAATGGTTCTTTCATATAGAAATAGGCAAAGGGGACAAACAAACTTAAGGTGATGACTTCTTGTAAAATTTTTAACTGGCCGACATTCATTACTGTGTAGCCGATACGGTTAGCAGGCACTTGCAGCAAGTATTCAAATAGGGCGATACCCCAGCTCACTAAGGCCGCAATAATCCAAGGTTTTGAGCCTAGCGTTTTCAAATGCCCGTACCAAGCAAAGGTCATAAAAATATTACTTAAGCAAAGCAAACCGATAGTGGTTAGGGTTGGATTCATTTTTCATCTCTATGATTAAATTTATAAATCATATACATAGCATCGTCAGTATAGCTGCCAAGACATTTATCGATTGCCTTAGGTTTAAAACCCATTTTAAGCCAATAGCTGTCGGCACCTTGTACGGCTACGAGTGATAAGGAATTGAGATTATAGCGATCAGCCAGTAGTGTTAGGCGGGTCAGCGCTTTAGCACCGGCGCCTAAACCTTGGGCTTTGGCTGAAATTGCAATATCGTGTAGGTATAAGGTATCAGCCTTGGGTAAATGGGTGATGGGCTGATATAGCGCGGGCGGCATATTGGCGGTCCATGGGTGAGCCAAGCAATAACCGACAACCGATTTATCCACTTCGAACACAAAACAGGACTGAGGTGATACCTGCCATTTACTTTGCAGTACGTGCAATGGCTCAGGATCCAATTGTGAGTAACACTCGTCTTGGATCGCTAAAATGGCATCCCAATCCTCTGGGGTGATTGCACGCAGTAACATGGCCGACATTTATCCTGTTTCAAGAGTTCTGTTGAAGGAACTCCGTGGAAAGAGTCCTGATTCAAATAAGCTCGGCATTATAACCTCAAGCAGCGTTAAAATGCAGGCTCCAGCGGCAATATAAAGCGCTTTAAAACCCGTATAAACTGAGCTTTCAGCGCTTGTATACCCAAACAACCTGAAGATACAGGATTCAGCGGGGTATTTAACGCACTTTAGGCAAGGCGGTTATTTGCTGACCTAGCGGGCTAAGTTAAAAGTAACCAACGCAGCATAAAGTGCGTTAAAACCCGCCGGGACGGAGCGCCTAGGGCACTTCACTTCCGTGTTGCATCAATTCAAAAGGTGGCCGACATTCTGTCATTGATGCGCCTTGAATTGATGCACCCAAGGCGCTCTGAAACTCGACTCTTCAGGTAGCTTGGGTATAAGCATTAGCAGCGGTTAAATGCCCAGATATCGTTGGCGCAGGTGACGCTCAAGATATTGACCATTTAGGGTTTCGCCCGTTGCTTGGCGGATCAGTTCATCGGTTGTGAGCAAAGATCCCTTAGACCAAATGTGTTCACTCAGCCATTGGAATACCGAGTTCAACTTGCCTGCATCGATCAGGGTTTCAATTGGTCCTAAGGCTTTTTCCATCGCAAAACGGCATTGGGCGGCATACATGGCGCCTAAGGTATAGCTGGGAAAATACCCTAGTTCACCAACGGCCCAATAGATATCCTGCATGCAACCGTCTTGGTAGTTGCCATCGGTATTAATCCCCAGCAGTTGTTGCATCTGCGTCGACCAAAAATCAGGTAAATCATCTACGGTTAAGCTGCCGTCGATAAAGGCTTTTTCTGCCTCAAAGCGCAGTAAAATGTGGCAAGGATAGGTGACTTCATCAGCATCTACACGGATAAGTCCGGGCGCTACGCGGGTGTAATGCTGTGCTAATTCTTGGGCGCTAAAATGACAATGAAGATGTTGCGCAATTTTAGGCTGCAATTGGCGTAAAAATGCCGGATTTGCCCCTAGTTGCATTTCGCAGAATAGACTCTGGTTCTCGTGGATACCCATAGAACGCGCCAGTCCTGCAGGTTGTCCGCGCCACGCTTGAGGTAAACCTTGCTCGTATCTGGCATGGCCTGTTTCATGAACTATGCCCATGATTGCACTACTGAAATCAGCCTCATTGTAGCGAGTCGTTATCCGCACATCGCTTGGCACGCCGCCACAAAATGGATGGCTGCTGATATCCAGCCTGCCGTGATTAAAGTCAAACCCCAGAAAATCCATTACGTCTCGGCCTAGGGCTTGCTGCGCGCTAACATCGAAGGGACCATTTAGCGTTAACTTAGGCTCGTTTGCCTGTTTAGCCAGCACTTCTTGGATGAGTGTCGGTAGCCAATTTTTCAGTCCGCCAAAGGTTTGCTCCAGCTTTGCCGAGGTCATTCCCGGTTCAAATTTATTGAGCAGGGCATCATAGGGGGAAATATTCTGGGCTTCGCCGCGGATCTGCGCTTCTTCCTTAGCAAGTGCAATTACCGCTTTGAGGTTTGGTTTAAAGCCTTGCCAGTCATTATTTTTACGTTGTTCACGCCACGCATTCTCACATTGATAGGCCATTTTAGTTTTGGCTTGCACGAGATCGCCGGGCACTAAATTTGCCTGTTGATATTGGTACTGCATTTCCCGCAGGTTAGCTTGTTGTTCCGTTGTGAGAGATTCGTCCGTCGCGCTGTGTAAGTGTTCGGCTAAGACGGTTGAGGTTTTGAGTGTGTGGATATGTCGCGCCAGTTCAGCCATTGCATCGCCGCGATCGCTATTACCGCCCATAGGCATCATGGCTGCTTGATCCCAGTCACCAAGAGCGCTGAAATGTTCAAAGTGAGAAATTTTTTGAAAATGTGCTGTCAGTTTATCGTAACTTGGTGTTGGTACTTTGCTCTTGGGTGAGTCCATGGAATTTCCCTTCTGGCGCATCAAATCCTGCGCGAATAAATAACAATAACAGGATGATAATACAATGACGTCAACAGTATACTCAAACAACCTGAAGATGCAGGATCCTGTGGACTGACCTTAACGCTATAGTAACGCACTTGAGGCAATGCCATTTATTGCTCCTGAATAAATGGCATCCACGCTATGTATGTCGATTGCGGCTATTTGCAGCGCTAGCGCGCTAAGCTAAAAGGGGCGTTGAAGTGTTAAAGTAGTTTTCGATAGGGTACTAGCAGCGAAGATGGCCATGCTATTTGGGTGCAGCAGAGTAATAGTCAAATCTGTTTTAGGGACAATTTTTAGTTTGGAAATTGTGCTTGCCTTGCTATTCTGTTGTGGTTAAGTCGATAATTACAGTGAAATAAATGGAATGCTGTATTGTTCAAGGAGATGACTATGTGGGCGTTTTTAGTTGAACAGCCTAATTTACCTTACACCATAGCTTTTGCTTGTGTACTGGCCCTTGGTGTGTTTGAAGTCTTCGCATTATTCATAGGTTTAAGCATGTTAAGTGCGTTAGACCAATGGGTGCCTGCTGATGTGGAATATGATGCTGATGTGGGCGCGGGTGGACTCACGGGCATTGCTGGTTGGCTGTGTCTAAATAGACTCCCATTACTTATTTGGTTTGTGCTTGCGCTGACCAGTTTTGCGATTGCGGGTTATATCGTCAATTTTATCAGTGTTAGTGTTGCCGGTTTTTTACTGCCGCAACTGTTCACTTTACCCATTGCTATTGTCGCTAGTGCATTTTCTTGCCGTTATTTTGGCCGAGTACTTGCTGATCATTTACCTAAAAATGAATCGAGTGCGATCTCGCTAGATGATCTTAGCGGTTATGTCGGCACTATCACCTTAGGTTGCGCAATTAAAGGCATGCCCTCTGAAGCTGTCGTTCGCGATAAACATCAACAAAAACATTACGTTTTAGTCGAGCCCGAAACTTCGGATATCGAGTTTGCCTCAGGCACTCAAGTCGTGCTGCTTAAGCGAGAAGGCCGAGTCTGGTCTGCTACGCGTTTTGATAATTAATCTTCCCAAGCTATAAATCAATTGAAAGGAAATCAAATGGATGTGTTAACAAACGTAGGTTCATCCGGTAGTTTTATTTTGCTCGTTGCGGGTATGGTGCTACTCGGCCTCATTGTGATCGGGTTAATTTTCGCTAAGTTATATAAACGTGCAACCAAAGAAATGGCCTTTGTGCGTACCGGCTTTGGTGGTGAGAAAATCATTAAAGATGGCGGCGCTATTGTGTTGCCTGTATTACATGAAACCATCTCGGTAAACATGAACACTTTGCGTATCGAAGTGGAGAAAACCCAGAAAGATGCGCTGATCACTAAGGACAGAATGCGTGTCGATGTGAAGGCCGATTTCTACTTGCGTGTCGCCCCACATTCCGATGGTATTTCAATGGCAGCGCAAACCTTAGGCACGCGTACAAACCGCGTTGAAGAGCTTAAAAAGCTGATGGAGTCTAAGTTTGTTGACGTGCTGCGTGCCGTGGCCGCCGAAATGACCATGACAGAAATGCATGAGCAGCGTGCCGATTTTGTGCAACGGGTGCAAAATAACGTCGCCAACGATCTCGAGAAAAACGGTCTCGAACTCGAATCGGTTTCATTAACGGGTTTCGATCAAACTGATTTGCAGTTTTTTAATGAAAACAACGCATTTGACGCCGAAGGTCGTGCGCGTCTGGCGAAGATTATTGAAGAGAAACGCAAAGAAACCAACGATATTCAGCAGGAAAACCGCATTAAGATCGAGCAGCGTAACCTTGAAGCTGAAAAGGAATCCCTAGAGATTGAAAAGTCGGAAGAAGAAGCGCGCTTGATCCAGCAACAGTCACTCGAATTTAAACGCGCCGATCAAAAAGCGGAGATTATTAAGCAGAAAGAAAACAAGGCCCGTGAAGAACGCGAAGCCGAGATTGCTAAAGAGCGCGCCATTGAAACCGCTGAAATCGAAAAGACCAAAGATATCGAAACCCGTGAGATTGAAAAGTATAAGTCGATTGAGCAATCGCGCATTCAACAGCAAAGGGATATCGAAGTTTCTGAGCAGGAAAAACGCATTGCGGTTGCGGCCAAATCTGAAGAAGAATCAGCAGCTCGTGCCCGTGCAGCTGAAGCCGAAAAACTGAAAGTTGAAAAAGAAGAAGCGGTAATCACAGCGCGCCAAGTGGCAGAAGCTAATCGTCGCAAAGAGATTGAAGTGATTGATGCCCGTAAGGAAGCTGAGCGTGATGCAGTCGGCGTAACAGTGCAGGCCGAAGCTGAGAAACGTGCCGCTGAAGACAGATCGAGTGCGATTCTGATTGAAGCGCGCGCCAGTGCCGATGCGAAAAAACTGCAGGCTGAAGCGGATGAAAAAGTCTATGCCGTTGAAGCTGCAGGTAAACAAGCACTTTATGAAGCAGAAAACGTCTTGAGTGATGAGCAGATCGCCCTGCAAAAATCCCTCGCCATTTTGAAGGCCTTGCCTGAAATTGTGGCCCAAGCCGTTAAGCCGTTAGAAAACATCGAAGGTATTAAGATTCTTCAAGGTTATGGTGCAGGTCATCAATTTGCTGTGGGTGGCGAAGGTGCTCACCATCAAGGTGGCATCGCAGAGCAAGTGACCAGTGCAGCGTTAAACTATCGCGCCAATGCGCCTGTTATCGATGCCATGCTCAGGGAGTTAGGGTTAGTGAATGGCGACTCTGGAACCTTGAATGATTTATTGAACGGTAATAACACCTTAACCGCCGAAGCCTTAAGTGGTGTGACCTTGTCGAACTCTAGACCTAAGGACTATAGCCAAACGCAGGTAGTAGAGAGCCAAAGTGTGCTCAAGCCTTAATCTCAACGACATTAAACTAAGTCAAATCAAGTAAAGCACTCGCCGTTGCTCTTTTGAGCCTTGTGCGGACAAAAGATTGATCAATAGGACGAATGAAATAAAACCGCTCACCATTATGGTGAGCGGTTTTTTTTGGCATTAAATCAAATCTAACGGCTTATTTGTGTACCTTATCGACCCCCGATGAGCGACCTTCGGCATGACAGGTTGCGCATGACTCCTGTCCTGATTGGTAAATTCGACCACCGCTGGCATCGCTTTGGTAAACCCCGCCAAAGCTACGTGCATGGACGACTAAACTATCGATAAGCGTGTGACATGCCGTGCAGGTTGCTAAGGTTGGTGAGTACTCGGCAATTTGCCCTATGTTGGCTGCATCGGGTGTCGCAACTAACAGGGATTGCTGTGCATTTAGCCCCTCGAGACTGAGCTGTCCTGTGCTATGACAAACACTACAGTTATTTTTTGCATTAGGGTAAGTGAGTTCGGGACGTGGGTTGTCAAAACCCACTACAGTGCGGGTTCCCGCATGCAGTGAATGCACCATTTCCCTGTAGCTCAAAGTATTGTTGATGGTGCGATAGGGCTTGATTTGGCTGGCCCCAGGAGTATGCATCACATTGGCATTGAGATAAATAATTGCATCATTACTGTGGCAACTTTGACATTGCCCATCGGTCAGTGCGGTTGCTGTTTGCGGTGCATGACAGGTGCCACAGCTGCTATTGGGTTCAAAAATTCCTTTCATTTGATGCGCCGACAAAACTCTATCTTCTAATCCTTGATCATGACATTGGCGACAGGCCTGTTCATCGACCTTAGCTTTTGCCGTAACAGCTTGACCTTCAAGGCTTAGCGAATTAATGGCACTGAGACTCACCTCTTGATTTGCGATATTACAGTTAACGGCAAAGCCGGTATTTTCATCGGCACAGAGCACTAGTTTACTGTAGAGTTTTGACTGACTCAGATCGCCAAAATCGGCAGCCGACAGGTTAGATATAGTGACGGTTAGCTGATTGGGTGCGGTAATTTTTAAGGCGACGTCGCTCGTGTTTGCTAATAAATCCCACACTTTACGCTGGCCGTTATTGATTGGCATGTTCGCGCTATTTGTTTCACCTGTGGCAATCAACCAGAAGGATTTTATCATAGGTTGACTGGCGGGCAGTTGCTCCATTTGCTGCACTTGCAATGTCACTGCAAGGGTCTTAGCTTCAACGCTTAGCTGCGAACTCAGTAACTTAACTTGGTAATCGCTCACCAGCTTAGTGGCTGTTTTCACAGCGGCATTGTGGAAAAGCCCGACACCTTCAGGATTAGTGCTATCAGGGTGGCAGCCGCTACAGCCCAGTGCCCATGGGTTGGCAAAAATTTCCCTGTTGTGGAATAAACCCGCTACAGTACCATTCCAATCTGCGGGGATTTGCGCTTTGTGACAGTCAAGACACGCGGTTTTACTGGGGATATTACTATTGCCACTTTGCGCCGTTGCGCCGGGAATATGGCATTGCTGACATTGGGTCATATCACCGGGAAAGGTCACATTGGCGTAGTCATATAGCTGCCCCTTGTAACCTACAATTTGATATTTGGCTTGGTGGATCTGGTGTGTCAATGTCGCCATATCAAGGCTATTACCCGTTTCAGGATCGCCAGAGTAAGTCGTGTGACAGACAACGCAGCCCTCAAAGGCAAAACGTTTATTGCCGTGCATCAAAAGGCGAGTATCGGTATTGGCTAAGTCTGGGTTATGGCATCGAAAACAGGCTTGTTCCGGCGCGATCACTTTACGGCCCATATCCGCCGCGACGGTCTGTCCTGTGGCGGGCACAAAATCGTACACGCTGTTGATTAACTGAGTGTCGATTGGGCTGTTTGCTAACGGTTTTAACTCTAGGTAAATCCTGTGGGTGAGCTCAGGCGAGTACTGGGTATCTATCCCCGTAAATTGTGAGTAACCCGTGAGTGGTTTACTCAAAGTGTAACGGTATTGGCCCGCGCCTAAGGAGGTTAGACAAGCCGTTTTACAGTTGCTTTCAATGCCTGCTTGCCACTGAGTCTGTGCATTTGCTTGGGCATTTGCGGCAGGTTCTACTTGATTATTGATGTAACTGGTCCATTGCAACGCAGCATCTGTCGCGCTTGCTGCGGAGTTAGTGACTTCTGTGCCAGTTGTTGCCATAGCATTCGCCGCGGCTTGGGTGATTTGATAGTGCTCCTGCGGCGGTGCTAATTTGGCAATACCGACACCTAAGGTATCTAGCTCCTTCAGGTTTTCTAGCCCTGTGACCGCAATACCATTGGCATTGCTGAGGAAGAAATCGACCTGTACATGGGTTTGCGCATCGATAACCACATTTTCTATTGTCGCTTTGAGTGTATCCGCTTGTTCAATGCTGATACTCACAATCCCTGGTGGACCTTCTTTCCCATCGTCACCATCGGAACAGGCTGTCATCAGACAGACTGCGACTGCCATTGGCGTAAAGATTTTCCATTGAGAACGGGTATTCGTTTTCATCATTTTCCATTCCTTTTTAATTAGATTCTGTCGGGACTCTAATCGGAATGTATGCGGTATAGATATTAGCTTAGTTATGAGTCGAGTTGCACTTAATTAACCAAATTTAAAAGTTATTTGTTAATTATATTAAGGTAATTTGAAGTGAGGCATTATTTAAATTTGCTAGATGTTGAATTGTTAATTCTTGAAAACGTTACTCTGATGCATGTCGTGTAACTTGATCTAATAATCAGGGCAAGATCACGAACATTTAACGCGCACTTTAACATAACTGATTGACCGCGATCTTCCGTTGTGATCAGATACTGGCTTTTACGCGGAGCCAGTTTATGAACATCGATATTTTTGCAGAGCACTTTTCAGAATTAGAAGACCCAAGGCAAGCATCTAAGGTCGTTTATCCCTTGTTTGACGTGGTGTTTTTAACGCTGTGTGCAGTTATCGCAGGCTGTGAGGGCTGGGAAGATATTGAAG